>NZ_JBLUPY010000004.1:0-232322 GCF_048068215.1 Pseudomonas sp. NY15372 | reverse complement strand
ATACTGGATACGATCAACCGGCTTAGTCGCATAACCTGAACCGCCGTGTACGGAACCGTACGCACGGTGGTGTGAGAGGACGGCGGGTCAGAGCCCGCCTCCTACTCGATGTCTGCTGGGCTGTTGGGGCTGCTATGCAGCCCTTTCGCGGCACAAGGCCGCTCCACAGGGATCGGCGTCTGTAGGAGCGACCTTAAAGGGACGCAGCGCGCTTCCAGGGCAAAAAAAAGGGGCGCTGACCAAAGCGCCCCATAAGCCGTGTAGCACACAACGAATCCGGCTTCAGTCCAACAAGGCCATCGCCTCGGCGCTGCACGCCTGGATCCGCGCCCAGTCGCCATTCTTGACCCAGCTGCTGTCGAGCATCCAGGTGCCGCCCACGCACATCACATTGGGCAGCGCCATGTAGCTGCGTACATTGCCTGGGTTGACGCCACCGGTAGGGCAGAAACGGATATCGCCGAACGGGCCGCCAAAGGCCTTGATCGCCGCCACGCCGCCACTGATCTCCGCTGGGAACAGCTTGAAGCGACGGTAGCCCAGGGCGTAGCCCATCATGATTTCCGACGGCGTGCTGATGCCCGGCAGCAGCGGGATATCGCTTTGCACGCCAGCCTCGAGGATGTCCGGGGTGATGCCTGGGGTGACGACGAACTGCGCACCGGCCGCTTCCACCGCGGCGAACATCTCGCGATCGAGCACCGTGCCAGCACCGACACACAGCTCCGGACGCTGCTCACGCAGCACACGGATGGCTTTGAGGCCATGCTCGGAGCGCAAGGTCACCTCCAGGGTGCGGATGCCGCCGGCAGCCAGGGCATCGGCCAGGGGCAGGATGTCGTCCTCACGGGCGATGGTGATCACCGGCAGGATGCGCGCCTGTTCGCAGATCGCGTCGATCCTCGCGGCTTTTTCAGCCATCGAGAGCAAAGGCTGTGGTCGTTCAAGGGTGGTCATGACAGTGGATCCTTGGCTCATGGGCACCAGTAGATGTCCAGGGGGTCGTGAAGAAAAGCGCGAATCGGCATTTCAGTAAGGTTTTCGCCCGCCGAGGCGGCGCGCAGGGTAGCGAGCTTGCCCTCGCCCTGCACCGCCAATGCGGTGAAGGCGGCCTTGGCCAGCAAGGCGCGGGTCATGCTCAGGCGCTGGCGCGGTACGTTCGGGGCCAGCATCGGCAGGCAGCGGCGCCGACTGGCCAAGTCCAGGCCTTCATGCAGGTTGGGGCTGGCCGGGAACAGCGAGGCCGTGTGGCCGTCATCGCCCATGCCCAGCACCAGCACGTCGATCGCAGGCAACCCGGCCAGCGCCTGGTCGGCCTGCTCGGCCGCGGCCTCGAGGTTCTCGGCATTGCGGTACAGCCCGAGGAAACGTGCCTTGGCCGCCGCGCCTTTGAACAGGTGGCGGTTCAACAGGCCGGCATTGCTGTCGGCATGCTCGACCGGCACCCAGCGTTCATCGGCCAGGCTGACCGTGACTTTGGTCCAGTCCAGCGTTTCGGTGGCCAGCTTCTCGAGAAACGGTACCGGGCTGCGCCCGCCCGACAGCACCACGCAGGCCTGCCCCTTGCTGACGATGGCCTGGTGCAGCCGCTCGGCCACGTCCCGGGCCAGCGAGGCCGCCAATGTGTTGGAATCCGCCAGCTGATGCACCTTCACGGTCGCCGGCAATTGCAGGTCAGATATCGCCATACCAAGCCCTCCCATCGCGAGTGATCAGCGCGATCGAACTCATCGGCCCCCAGGAACCGGCCGCGTAGGGCTTGGGGGCATCCCCGGCGTTCTTCCAGCCGGCGATCAGTTGGTCGCACCATGTCCAGGCGTATTCGATTTCATCCTTGCGCACGAACAGGTTCTGGTTGCCACGCATCACTTCCAGCAGCAGCCGCTCGTAGGCGTCCGGGATGCGCGCACTGCGCCAGGTATCGGAAAAATTCAGCTGCAAGGGCCCGCTGCGCAGCTGCATGCCCTTGTCCAGGCCTTGCTCCTTGGTCATCACCCGCAAGGAAATACCTTCGTCCGGCTGCAGGCGGATGATCAGTTTGTTACCGATCTGCAAACGCTGTTCGGGGGCGAAGATGTAGTGCGGCGTCTCCTTGAAGTGGATGACGATCTGCGACAGCTTCTGCGGCATGCGCTTGCCGGTGCGCAGGTAGAACGGCACGCCGGACCAGCGCCAGTTGCGGATGTCGGCGCGCAGGGCGACGAAGGTTTCGGTGTCGCTCTGGGCATTGGCGTTGTCTTCCTCCAGGTAACCCGGCACCGGCTTGCCGTCGCTGTAGCCGGCGATGTACTGGCCGCGCACCACGCGGGTGGCCAGGGCCTCGCCGGTGATCGGCGCCAGGGCCTTGAGCACCTTGACCTTCTCGTCGCGGATGCTGTCGGCGGACAGGTCGCTTGGCGGGTCCATGGCGATCAGGCACAGCAGCTGCAACAGGTGGTTCTGGATCATGTCGCGCAGTTGCCCGGCCTTGTCGAAATAACCCCAGCGGCCTTCGATGCCGACCTTCTCGGCCACGGTGATTTCCACGTGGGAGATGGAGTTCTGGTTCCACTGGGTTTCGAACAGGCTGTTGGCAAAGCGCAGGGCGATCAGGTTCTGTACCGTTTCCTTGCCCAGGTAATGGTCGATGCGGTAGACACGGTTCTCCGGGAAGAAACGCGCCACCGCATCGTTGACCCGGCGGGAAGACTCCAGGTCGTGACCGATGGGCTTCTCCAGCACCACCCGGGTGCGTTCGGCAAGGCCGGCCTTGTCCAGGTTCTCGCAGATGGCCCCATACACGGCCGCAGGCGTTGCGAAATAGGCGATCAGCGGCAGGTCCGCCGCCACCTGCCCGGCCAGGTCCTGGTAGCCCTCGGCCTGGAGGAAGTCCAGGCGCAGGTAGCTCAAGCGGCCAAGGAAGCGCCCCAGCACGCCGGGCTCGATATCGGCATCGGGCACGAAGCGGCGCAGGTGGGCCTCGATGGTCGCCAGGTGCTGCTCGCCCTCTCCCGCTTCGCGAGCCAGTGCCAGCAGGCGGGAATCGGGGTGCAGCAAGCCAGCCCGGTCGAGCTGGTAGAGCGCGGGGAACAGCTTGCGCAGCGCCAGGTCGCCCAGGGCGCCAAACAGGGCAAAGGTGCAAGGTTCTACACTGATCGCAGCCATGATGTTGGTTCTTTCCTAAAGTTGGCCTAGGAATATCGCTTTCAAACGCAGTTTTCAAGGGATAATGTAGTAAAAACTACAACATTACCGACAAATGCCACAGACAAGTGGTGCGACACGGGCACCGACAGTACGATAGACACCGTGCAAACGGCCCGCTGCTCCATCAGCCGGCTGTCTTCCCGACCCAAGGACATACCATGGACCGCGTGCGAAACCTCCTGGAACAGATCCAGGGACGCCTCGACGAGCTGAACAAGGCCGAACGCAAAGTCGCCGAAGTCATCCTGCTCAACCCGCAACAAGCCACCCGCTTCAGCATCGCCGCCCTGGCCCAGGCCGCCAAGGTCAGCGAGCCGACGGTCAACCGCTTCTGCCGCTCCTTCGGCGTCAGCGGCTACCCCGAGCTCAAGCTGCAATTGGCCCAGAGCCTGGCCAGCGGCGCCGCCTACGTCAGCCGCGCGGTGGAAGCCGACGATGATCCGGCAGCCTATACCCAGAAGATCTTCGGCAGCGCCATCGCCTCGCTGGACAGCGCCTGCCAACAGCTCGACCCGCAACAGGTCAGCCGTGCCGTGGACATGATGATCCAGGCCCGGCAGATCCACTTCTTCGGCCTGGGCGCCTCGGCCCCGGTGGCCCTCGACGCCCAGCACAAGTTCTTCCGCTTCAACCTGGCCGTGTCGGCCCATGCCGACGTGCTGATGCAACGCATGCTGGCCTCGGTGGCCCACACCGGCGACCTGTTCGTGATCATCTCCTACACCGGGCGCACCCGCGAACTGGTCGAAGTGGCGCGCGTCGCCCGCGAAAACGGCGCCTCGGTGCTCGGCCTGACCGCCGCCGGCTCGCCCCTGGCCAAGGCTTGCAGCCTCAGCCTGCACATCCCGCTGCCGGAAGACACCGACATCTATATGCCGATGACGTCGCGGATCATCCAGCTCACCGTGCTCGATGTACTGGCCACCGGCATGACCTTGCGTCGCGGCGTGGACTTCCAGCCGCACCTGCGCAAGATCAAGGAAAGCCTCAACGCCAGCCGCTACCCCGTCGAGGACGACGAACTCAGCTGAGCCGGTGCGCCTGCAGGCTCAGGTGAGCCTGCTGCCCGGGCGCCAGGCTCAGGCCCTCGCCGCTGCCGCTGGCCGCTTCGACACAGACGAAGCGCTGGCACTCACGCCCGCTGACCCCCACTAACGGCCGCCGCCCCGGGTGCCAGACCACGGTATCGTCGCTGTCGCCGGTATCGATGCACAGTTCGCGCTGCCAGGCCGGGTCCTGCAATTGCACCCGAGGCGTGCCTGGGTAGACCTTCTGGCACCCGCCCTTGAGCTTCAACGCGCCATCTTCGCGGCAGGCCTGGCGGTTCAGGCGGTCATAACCTTCGATGTCCTCGAGCCCGGACAGCGCTATCTGCGCAACGTCACTGATTCGCCAATAGGCCAGCAGCGCATGGCTCAGCTGGCATGGCTCGCTGTCCTGGTGCTCGGTGGTCAGGCTCAGCTCCATGCGCCGGCCCAGTCGAGCATGCAGGTCGACCTGCCAATCGCACAGCTGCAGGCGCCACTTGAGGGTCACGCCCTCCTCGTCCTCCTGGCTGTCCATCAGCTTCCAATCGAGCAACCGCGCCCAGCCATGGGCCGGCCACAGGTCCTCGCTCGGGTGACGCCCGTACCACGGCCAGCACACCGGCACACCACCGCGAATGGCCCCCACCTGCGGCCACTGTTCGGCGCACCACAGCCAGGGCCGCTCGCCCGCTGGTTGGAAGTGCAGGAGTTGCGCGCCCTGGCGACTGAAAACCGCCTGGCAACGGGGGTGGTCGATGATCAGTACATCGCGCTGCTGGTAACGCTCCCATTCGAACGTCGGCCGAGGCCTCTGCGCGCAAAAGAAGCGATGTAGCGGATGTTCAGGCATGGTTCCAAGCTCTTGTTGTTTGAGACAGCGCTATCTCGGCTCAGGCCTCGTTTCCACCGCAGACCAGTGGAAACGAGGAAGCCGGAAATGGATGGCGTAAATTTACAACAATTTTTCTCAGAATGACGACTGAATCTTCAAACCCGCGACCAGCGCGTTATCCACATCGTCCACCCCGCCCGGGCTCTTGATGTATTGCAGGTTGGGCCGCACGGTCAGCCAGTTGGTGACATGGAAGCCGTAGTAGAGCTCGGCGTTGTACTCGGTGCGCTGCAGCGGCACGAAGGCTGGGTTGTCGTAGTCGTCGATGCCACTGGCGGCGTTGAGCTGCTCGGCACGCTTCTTCACGTCGTCGTTGACGTGGATGCGGGCGATGCCCAAGCCAATGTCATCCTTGGGTCGGGCATCGAAGGGGCCTTTGTAGACCATGCCGACCTGCTGGTAGTTGTCGATGACGTTGGTGGCCTTGTCATGCACCGTGAAGTTGGCGAACAGGCTCAGGCCCCGATTGACGTCGCCGCCGTGGGCGGTCACCTGCTGCTGGGCAACGACCCACCAGCCATGCTTGCTGGAGTGGGACTTGAAGTCGTTGCCGGTGATGCCCTGTGGCTGGCCATTGACGTCCTCGTAGATATCGTCGGCATTGGCGGTGCTGTAGTAGTAGCCCAGGCGGTACTCGCCCGGCAGGCCGTTGACCTTGGGCGACCAGACCATCTCCACCGGCAGGATGGCGCCCTTGGTGCCACTGCCGCTGAGCTTGAAGCCGTTACCGGTCTCCAGGTTCGAGGGGTTCTGCTCGAAGGCGCCCACCTGCACGAAGAACTCCGGGTTGATGTTGTACTTGACCCGCAGCGCCCACTGGCTGACCGGCCAGTTGTACCAGATGCCGCCTACCCAGTTGCCTACCTGGGAGCCGCAGAACGCCAGGTTCTGGAAGTCGCAGGGGAAGCTGTTGAAGTCCTCACCTTCACCGAAGCGGCCGAATTTCACGTCCAAGGCGCCGTCGAAATACTTCTGCTTGATCCACATCTGGGTCAGGCGCCAGGTCTGGCCACGGCCCCAGACTTCCTGCACCGAGCTGAGGTGGCCGGCCCGCGGGTCGCCGATGCGGTCGTTGGACAGGTTGCGACCGCTACGCTCGGTGATCGCCAGCTTGAACTCGGCGTCATGCCAGCCGAGGATCTTCTGCAGGTCCAGGTGCGCCCCGAGGGCGAACTGATCGCTGTAGCGTGCGGTCTTGTCGTCGTTGTAGCCGCCGTGCAGGTTGCCGGCCACTTCGCCGACATAATCGAGGGTGAAGTCGTAGCCTTTTTCCAGCAGTTCGGTGCGCGTCCCGCCCCAGTCGCCGGTCATCCATTTCGAGTCCGCCGAGAAGGCCTCGGCTGCCTGTGCCCCATTGCTGCCGACGATGGCCAGCATGGCCAGCGACCCCAGCGTCCTGATGCGTTTGCGATGATCCATCCCTTGTTCCTCACTCTTCTTGTTATTGATGGTGTAGACGATTCAGCGACTCTTGAAGCGCGCCACGTTGCCCGTGACCCCGGATACCGGTTCGGCAAGGCCCAGGCGTTCGCCGCTTTGCGCGTCGAACAGCAGTACCCGGGCCGGGTCGAATTGCAGGTTCAGGTTGTCACCGACCCGGCAGGCAACATCCGGCGCCAGCCGACAGCAGACCTTGGCCTGGTTGAGGGTGACGAAAACCAGCAGGTCCGGCCCGGTGGGCTCGGTCACCTGCACTTGGGCGCGGATGCCAGGCAGGCCATTGCCCTCTCCCACGCCGATCTGCTCCGGACGGATGCCCAGGACCACTTCGCGCCCCTCCCATGCGTCCATCCGCCCCAGGGGCAACTCACAGCGCGCCTGGCCGCTGTCGAGCAGGGCCAGCAGGCGCCCTTCCTGTTTCGTCAAACGAGCCGGGATGAAGTTCATTGGCGGTGAGCCGATGAAGCTGGCGACGAACTGGTTGGCCGGGTCGTTGTAGATCTGCTGGGGCGTGCCGAACTGCTGGATGACGCCATCTTTCATCACCGCCACCTTGTCACCCAGGGTCATGGCCTCGATCTGGTCGTGGGTGACATATACGGTGGTGGTTTTCAGGCGCTGGTGCATCAACTTGATTTCGGTGCGCATCTCCACCCGCAGCTTGGCGTCCAGGTTCGACAGCGGCTCGTCGAACAAGTAAATTTTCGGCCGCCGCGCCAGGGCCCGGCCCATGGCCACCCGCTGTTGCTGGCCGCCGGAGAGCTGCCCGGGCTTACGGCCGAGCAGGTGTTCGATCTGCAGCAGTTTGGCGACCCGCGCCACCTCCTCGTCGATGGCCGCCTGGGGCATCTTGCGGATCTTCAGGCCAAAGGCGATGTTGTCGCGCACGTTCATGGTCGGGTACAGCGCATAGGACTGGAACACCATGGCGATGTCCCGGTCCTTGGGGCTCATGCCGCTGATGTCGGCGCCATCGACCAGAATCTCGCCACCACTGATGTCCTCGAGCCCGGCGATGCAATTCATCAGGGTCGACTTGCCGCAGCCGGACGGGCCCACCAGGATCAGGAACTCACCCGACTCGATACCCAGGTCGATGGCCTTGAGGGTATCGGCCAGGCCGCTGCCGTAGCGCTTGTTGACGTTGCGAAGTTCGAGCCGTGCCATATGTCACCCCTTGACCGCGCCGGCGGTCAGCCCGCGCAGGAAATATTTGCCGGCCAGCACATAGACCAGCAGGGTCGGAAGCCCCGCGATCATCGCCGCCGCCATGTCGACGTTGTATTCCTTGACCCCGGTGCTGGTGTTGACCAGGTTGTTCAGGGCCACCGTGATGGGCTGGGCGTCGCCGCTGGCGAACACCACGCCGAAGAGGAAATCGTTCCAGATCTGGGTGAACTGCCAGATCAGGCAGACCATGATGATCGGCACCGACATCGGCAGCAGGATGCGCCCGAAGATCGTGAAGAAGCCCGCACCGTCCAGCCGCGCCGCCTGCACCAAGGCCTCGGGCACGCTGCAGTAGTAGTTGCGAAAGAACAGCGTGGTGAAGGCCAGGCCATAGACGATGTGCATCAGCACCAGGCCCGCGGTGGTACTGGCCAGGCCCAGCTTGCCCAGGGTGAACGAGGCTGGCAGCAGCACGGTCTGGAACGGCAGGAAGCACCCGAACAGCAACAGGCCGAAGAACAGCTGCGACCCTCGGAAGCGCCACATCGACAGCACATAGCCGTTGAGCGCGCCGATCAGCGTGGAAAGCACCACCGCCGGCACGGTGATCTTCACCGAGTTCCAGAAGTAGCCGCCCACGGTGTCCCAGGCCTTGATCCAGCCGATGCCGGTGACCACCTCCGGCCAGCTGAGCAAGTTGCCGGCACGGATGTCCTCGGGTGTTTTGAAGCTGGTGAGCAACATCACCACCAGCGGGACCAGGTACAGCGCACAGGCAGCCAGCAGGGTGGCGTGAATGGCCAGGCGGCTGGGGGCGAACCAACGGGGGCTAGTCATGGCGCTTGTTCCTCAGTTCCGAATACAGGTAGGGCACCAGGATCGCCAGGATGGCGCCAAGCATGAGGATCGCGCTGGCCGACCCCATGCCCATCTGCCCGCGGCTGAAGGTGAAGTTGTACATGAACATCGCCGGCAGGTCGGAGGCATAGCCAGGGCCACCTGCGGTCATGGCGGCGACCAGGTCGAAACTCTTGATGGCGATGTGAGCGAGGATCATCAGGGCACTGAAGAACACCGGCCGCAGGCTGGGCAACACGATGCGCAAATAGATCCTCGGCAGGCTCGCGCCGTCGACCTGGGCAGCCCGCACGATGGACGGGTCGACCCCGCGAAGGCCCGCCAGGAACAGCGCCATGACGAACCCGGAAGCCTGCCACACCGCGGCGATCACCAGGCAGTACACGACCCGCTCGGGATCCACCAGCCAGTCGAAGCGAAAGCCCTCCCAGCCCCAGTCACGCAGCAGCTTGTCCAGGCCCAGGCCGGGGTTGAGCAACCATTTCCAGGCCGTGCCGGTGACGATCATCGACAGCGCCATGGGGTAAAGGTAGATAGTGCGGATGAACCCCTCGCGGCGGATGCGCTGATCTAGCAGCACTGCGAGCAGTACCCCGACCAGCAGGCTGATGCCGATGAACAGCCCACCGAACACCAGCAGGTTCTTGCTGGCAACCCACCAGCGGTCGTTGTCGAGCAGCTTGAGGTACTGGCTCAGCCCAGCCCACTTGTAGCTGGGCATGAAGCTTGAGTTAGTGAAGGACAGGACGAAGGTCCAGAGGATGTAGCCGTAGAAGCCCACCAGGACGATCAGCATGCTGGGCGCCAGCACCAGTTTCGGGAGCCAGCGCTGCAAGGCGTCCAGGGGTGAGGCCCGCAGGGTTGCGGTTGCTGTGTTCATGAGTGATACCGAGTCAATGGCGGCGCTGGGCACCGCATCGCGGGGCAAGCCCGCACCCACAGAGTGAGCGCTGCCCACAGGTCATGCGGCACCTGTGGGCGTAGGCTCGTTACTGGGCCGCCTTGATCGCCGCGCCCAACTGCTTGGCCGCCTTGGCCGGGTCGGCCTTGGGGTCGTTGAGGAAGTTGGTGACCACATCGAAGATGGCCCCTTGCACGGCCAGCGACGAGGCCATGTTGTGCGCCATGCTCGGCTGCAGGCCATCGCCCTGCTCGGCTTGCTGGAAGTCCTTCTGCGACTGCTGGGTGCAGGCATCGAACTGGCTCATGTCCATGCCCTGGCGCACCGGCAGCGAGCCCTTGGCCTGGTTGAAGGCAGTTTGGAAGGCCGGCTCCAGGGCGACCTTGGCCAGGTCGTTCTGGGCCTTGATGTCGTTGTCGTCCTTGAGCTTGAACATCGCCAGGGAGTCGATGTTGTAGGTGAAGCTGCCTTGGGTGCCGGGGAATGGCACGCACTGGTAGTCCTTGCCAGCCACCTTGTGTGCGGCGGTCCATTCGCTCTTGGCCCAGTCGCCCATGATCTGCATGCCGGCCTTGCCATTGATGACCTCGGCGGCGGCGATGTTCCAGTCACGCCCGGCGCGGTTGGCGTCCATGTAGGTCCCCAGGCGCTGCAGGACCTTGAAGGCCTGGACCATTTGGTCGCCGGTCAGGGTGCCTTGGTCCAGCTCGACGAAGGCTTTGTGGTAACCCTGCGGCCCCAGGACCGCCAGCACCAGGTTCTCGAACACAGTACTGTCCTGCCAAGGCTGACCACCATGGGCCAAGGGCTGGAAACCTGCGGCCTTGAGCTTGTCCGCGGCGGCGAACAGTTCGTCCAGGGTGGTGGGCACCTTGGCCCCGGCCTTCTCGAACACCTGCGGGTTGACCCACAGCCAGTTGACCCGATGGATGTTCACCGGCACGGCCACGTAGTGATCGTCGTATTTCCAGATGGGGGTGAGCTTGGCCGGCAGCAGTTGGTCCCACTGATTGGCCTGGGCCACGTCATCGAGCTCGGTGAGCAGGCCCAACGCGCCCCATTCCTGGATGTCCGGGCCTTTGATCTGCGCGGCGGCGGGCGGGTTGCCGGCCACGGCACGGCTCTTGAGCACGGTCATGGCAGCGGCACCGCCACCGCCGGCCACGGCGTTGTCCTTCCAGGTGAAGCCGTCCTTCTCGACTTGTTGCTTGAGGGTGTTCACGGCAGCGGCCTCGCCACCAGAAGTCCACCAGTGCAGGACTTCGACGGTGCCGTTGCTGGCGGCGGATGCATGAAGCGGCATGAGCGAAGCGAGGGAAACGACAGCGGCGAGACGAGTGATCGCATTCATCGTGGGAAACCTTTCTTGTTGTTATGCATAGGCAAGTCATGGGTACTTGCGCTTGCATCCGAGTCTAACCAGACGCCCATGCCGGGCAGGTAACGAAGGGATGCGCAAATGTCACCGACTCGTGACATTCGGCTGTTCAATCAGCGCTGCGCGGCAGGCTCAAGGTCACCCGCAACCCACCCTGGCGCAGGTTCAGCAGGCTCACCTCCCCGCCATGGCTATGGGCGATATTGCGCGCGATACCGAGCCCCAGGCCGTAGCCCTGCTGCTGCCCGGCCAGACGAAAATGCGGCTCGAACACCTGCTCCAGACGCTGCTCGGGAACACCAGGCCCTTGGTCGTCCACCTGCAGGACGAAGCCGGTGGCGCTATCCAGAATGCGCAGGTGCGCCCGCTCCCCGTATTTGATGGCGTTGTCGATCAGGTTGCCGATGCAGCGGCGCAAGGCCAGGGGCTTGCCCGGGTACGGCGCCAGGGCACGGCCCTCGAGGGTGATGCGGCCATCGCCCAGGTAGGGCTCGGCGAGCATCTCAAGCACCTGGTTGAGGTCGATGGGCTCGATGTTCTCGTGGATGTCGGTGTCCTTCACGCATTGCAGGGCACCCTTGACCAACAGCTCCAGCTCGTCGAGGTCACGGCTGAACTTGGCCTGCATCCGCTCGTCCTCGAGCAGCTCGACGCGCAGGCGCAGGCGTGTGATGGGCGTGCGCAGATCATGGGACACGGCACTGAACAGCTGCGCACGTTCGGTCAGGTAGCGGCTGATACGCTCGCGCATGCTGTTGAACGCTCGCCCCACCTCGACCACTTCGCTGCCGCCCCCCTCGACCACCGGGGCCACGTCGGCCCCCAGGGACATCTCCCGCGCCGCCCGGGCCAGGCGCTTGAGCGGGCGGCTCTGCCAATGCACCAGCAAGCCGATGAACAACAGCAACAAGGCGGTGGTCAGGGCGATGAAGCCGATCTGCTGGCGTGGCAGCCGTTCGGCCTCGAGGCTGGTGTAGGGCTCGGGCAGCAACGAGGCGATGTACAGCCACTCGCCTTCGCCCAGGCGGATCTGCGTCACCAGCACCGGCGGGTTCAGCGGCTCCAGGGTCAGCGAGTAGTGCGCCCATGAGCGCGGCAGTTCGTCGAGCTTCAAGCCGCTGTTGAAGATACGCAGCTCCTGTGGGCTGACGAATTCCACCGAAATTTCCATCTGCTGGCCCAGGCGCTCGTGCAACACCTGCTCGAACACCTCGATCACCGCTCGCTTGCGTGGGGTGATCGGCAGCATGGGCATGTCCAGGGGTTTGTCGTTGAGCGAGACGAAGAAACGCGTGCCGCCCATGCTGCGCAGCTGGTCCAGCACCATGGGCCGGTAGGCCACCGGCAACGAACGAAAATAGCTGACGCTGGCGCTCATCGAATGCGCCAGGCTACGGGCGCTGGCCTGCAGGCCCTGGAGCTGGCTGGCGCGCAACTGGGAAACCCAGATCAGGCTCGACAGCCCTTGGGCCAGCAACACCACCAGCAGGGTAAGCAGCAGCATGCGCCCCAGCAACGAGCGCGGCAGCAAGCGCCAGCGTCGCTCAGCAGGCCGGGTAGACATGGGCTGCCAGCAGGTAGCCACTGCCGCGCACGGTGCGTATCAGCCGAGGCGGCTTGTCGGTGTCACGCAGGCGCTGGCGCAGGCGGCTGACCGCCATGTCGACGATGCGGTCCAGCGGCATAGGCTCGCGCCCACGGGTGGCGTTGCCGATGGTGTCGCGGTCGAGGATCTGCTGCGGGTGGTCGAGAAACAGCTTGAGCAGGGCGAAGTCGGCCCCGGAGAGAATCACCTCCTCGCCATCGCGGTGGAACAGCCGGTGGCTGATGGTGTCCAGGCGCCAGTCATCGAAGGTCAGTACGGCCTGGCTGGGCACCGCCTGACCGAACTCGGCGCGGCGCAGCAGGGCCTTGATCCGCGCCTGCAATTCGCGCGGGCTGAACGGCTTGCCCAGGTAGTCGTCGGCGCCCAGCTCGAGGCCAATGACCCGGTCGGCCTCGTCGGAGCTGGCGGTCAGCATGATGATCGGTACCCGTGCCAGGCGAGGATGCTGGCGCACCCAGCGGCACAGGCTGAAACCGTCTTCGTCAGGCAGCATCACGTCGAGGATCACCAGGTCGCAGGGCTCGCGCTCCAGCGCTTGGCGAAAGCCCTGGCCGTCGGCCTCGGCATGCACCTGGAACCCGGAGCGACTCAGGTAGGTTTGCAACAGCTCGCGAATTTCCTGGTCGTCGTCGACCATCAGGATCGATTTGCCGGTGGTGGTCACTGAACCTTCCTCTGAACAGTGGAAACGGGGCTGCCTGGCAGCCCATCGCGGGACAAGCCCGCTCCTACAGGGACAGCATCGCGCCTGATTCGTGGGGGCTTGCTCCGCGATCGGGCTGACCTTGGCTCAATGATCCAACGCCTGCTGCAACGCGACGCCTGCCCCCAGCAACCCGGAAAACTCCGCCGTCACCAGCCACACCGGCACTCCGTCGAAATACCCGCTCATGCAGCCCTTGTCGGCAAAGCTCTCGGCAAAGCCGCTGCGCAGGAACAACTCGGCAAAACGCGGGATCACGCCGCCGACAATATAGACGCCGCCCCGGGCACCGAGGGTCAGGACATTGTTACCAGCGACTCGCCCAAGGAAGCGGCAGAACTGCTCGACCACCGCCAGCGCCCGGGGTTCGCCGCCTAGGGCGGCATCGGTGATCTGCGCCGGGGTCTTGTGTCTGGGTGTGTCCCCATCGAGTGCGCACATGGCCTGGTACAGGCGCACCAGACCACCGCCACTGAGCACCGTTTCGGCGCTGACATGGCCGATTTGCCCGTGGATCTGCTGGTGGATCGCGGCCTCGCGTGCGTTGCCCACCGGCAGGTCGACATGCCCGCCCTCCCCCGGCAAGGCCAGCCAGTGCTGGTTGTCCAGGCGCAACAGGCTACCCACGCCCAGCCCGGTACCGGGGCCGATGACCAGGGCCGGCCGAGCGGGGTCGGCCGTGCCCGCGCAGACCTGGCGATATTCGCCGTCCTGCAGGCGTGTCATGCCCAGGGCCATGGCGCTGAAATCATTGATCAACAGCAGGCGCTCGACCTGCAGGGCCCGGCAAAAGGCACTGCGGCTCAGGCGCCAGTGGTTGTTGGTGAAGCGGAACTCGTCGCCGCTGACCGGCCCCGCCACCGCCAGGCATACGGCGGCCAGGCCACCGCGGGGAATACCTTGCCCGGCGAGGTAGGCCTCAATGGCCTGCTCGGGGTTGGTGTAGTCGGCGGTCGCCAGGACCTGCACGGCCTGCAGCTGGTTGTCGTGCCACAGGCCGAAGCGCGCGTTGGTGCCACCGATGTCGCCAACCAGCAAAGCCTTCATTTGAGCTGCTCCAACGCCGAGGTGAAGGCGCTGGCGCCCTGCTCGGCCGAGCTGAACGCCACACGCATGAAGCCGAACAGCTCGCGCCCCATGCCCAGGTCGTTGCCCTGGGGGGCCGTGGGCAGGTCGCGGGTTGCCAGCTCTTCGGCCGACACCATGATCTGCAGCGTGCCTTCGACACCGTCGACCCGCACGATATCACCATCGCGCACCCGCGCCAGCGGGCCGCCGTCATAGGCCTCCGGGCAGACGTGGATCGCGGCCGGGATCTTGCCTGAAGCGCCGGACATCCGCCCGTCGGTCACCAGTGCGACCTTGTAGCCGCGGTCCTGCAGCACGCCCAGGAATGGGGTCAGCTTGTGCAGCTCGGGCATGCCGTTGCAACGCGGGCCCTGGAACCGCACCACCGCGACGAAGTCACGCTCCAGCTCGCCGGCCTTGAAGGCATCGGCCAACGATTGCTGGTCATGGAATACCCGCGCCGGCGCTTCCACCACCTGATGCTCGGGCGCCACGGCAGACACCTTCATGACGCCCCGGCCAAGGTTGCCGTTCATCACCCGCAGGCCACCTTCGGCCGAGAACGGCCGCGCCACCGGGCGCAGGATGCTCTCGTCCAGGCTCTGGCGTGGGCCTTCACGCCAGACCAGCTTGCCTTCTTCCAGGAACGGCTCCTGGGTGTAGCGGCGCAGGCCGTGGCCAGCCACCGTATTGACGTCTTCGTGCAGGAGCCCGGCGTCGAGCAGTTCGCGAATGAGGAAGGCCATGCCACCGGCGGCCTGGAAGTGGTTGATGTCGGCCTTGCCGTTGGGGTAGACGTGGGACAGGGTCGGCACCACCTCGGACAGGTCCGCCATGTCCTGCCAGGTCAGCTGGATACCCGCAGCCTGAGCGATGGCCGGGATGTGCAGGGTATGGTTGGTGGAGCCCCCGGTGGAATGCAGGGCGACAATGGCGTTGACCAGGGCCTTTTCATCGACGATCTCGCCCAGTGGCATGAAGCTGCCGCTGGCCTTGGTCATGCGCGTGACCTGCTGCGCCGCTTCGGCGGTCAGGGCATCGCGCAGCGGGGTATAGGGGTTGACGAACGAAGCACCCGGTAGATGCAGGCCCATCACTTCCATCACCAGCTGGTTGGTGTTGGCCGTACCGTAGAAGGTACAGGTACCCGGGCTGTGGTAGGACTTCATCTCCGACTCCAGCAGCTCCTCGCGGCTGGCCTTGCCCTCGGCGTAGCGCTGGCGCACGTCAGCCTTTTCCTTGTTGGAGATGCCCGACGGCATCGGCCCACCTGGCACGAAGATGGTCGGCAGGTGGCCAAAGCGCAGGGCGCCCATCATCAGGCCGGGGACGATCTTGTCGCAGATACCCAGCATCAACGCCGCATCGAACATGTTGTGCGACAGCGCGATGGCCGTGGACAGGGCGATCACCTCACGACTGGCGATGGCCAGCTCCATGCCCGGCTCGCCCTGGGTGACGCCGTCGCACATGGCCGGCACACCACCCGCGAACTGGCCGACCGAACCGATCTCACGCAGGGCCTGTTTGATCTGCTCCGGGAAGTGCTGGTACGGCTGGTGGGCCGAGAGCATGTCGTTGTACGCCGAGACGATGGCCACGTTGGCGGCGTTCATCATCCGCAGGCTTTGCTTGTCCTGGGCGCCGCAGCCGGCCACGCCATGGGCGAAGTTCGCACACTGCAGGCTGGCACGCATGGGGCCATCGCTGGCCGCGCCGCGAATCAGCTCCAGGTAGCGTTCACGGGTGGCACGGCTGCGTTCGACCAACCGTTCGGTGACCTCAAGGATGCGCGGATGCATGTACTGGACTCCAGGCTAACTGTGGGGGTGGCGTCTTCGGGCATTTCCCCTCCAAACGATTGCGGCCTAGGCTCAAGGTAAGGGGGCCTGACGCGATCACGGGGTGGTCTGCCCGACCACTCGTTGTAGGTTTAACAAAATACTGCCATCAAAAAGGCTTGTTTTCTATCCTGCGAGGAATAATCTTGTAATTCCAATAACAAAACCGTTTCAGTGAAGTCACCTTTTTTGCCACGGCTTCACCCGGACCGCCAGAGGTAATGCCATGACCCTTCGCATCGCGATCAATGGATTTGGCCGCATCGGACGCAACGTCCTGCGCGCACTCTATACCCAAGGCTACCGCCAGGACCTGCAGGTCGTCGCCATCAATGACCTGGGCGATAGCACGATGAACGCCCATCTGCTCAAGTACGACAGCGTGCACGGCACGTTCGAAGCCAGTGTGGAGGCCGACCAGGAGAGCCTGACGGTCAACGGCGACCGCATCTCGGTCAGCGCCATCCGCAACCCGGCGGAGCTGCCGTGGAAGGCCGAGGGCGTGGATGTGGTGTTCGAATGCACCGGCCTGTTCACCGACCGCGCCAAGGCCGCCGCCCACCTGGCCGCCGGGGCGCGCAAGGTGATCGTCTCGGCACCGGCCAAGGGCGCCGATGCCACGGTGGTCTACGGGGTCAACCATGACATGCTGAAGGCTTCGCACCAGATCATCTCCAACGCCTCCTGCACCACCAACTGCCTGGCGCCGATCGCCCAGGTGCTGCACCGCGAGTTCGGCATCGAGCAAGGTTTGATGACCACCATCCACGCCTATACCAACGACCAGGTGCTCACCGACGTCTACCACAGCGACCCTTACCGGGCGCGTTCGGCCACCCAGTCGATGATCCCGAGCAAGACCGGCGCCGCCGAGGCCGTAGGCCTGGTACTGCCGGAGCTCGCCGGCAAGCTCACCGGCATGGCCGTGCGGGTGCCGGTGATCAATGTGTCGCTGGTGGACCTGACCGTCAACCTCAAGCGCGACGTCAGTGCCGAGCAGGTCAACCAGCTGTTCCTCGAGGCCAGCCGGCACTCCCGGATACTGGGCTACAACGCCTTGCCGCTGGTCTCGTGCGACTTCAACCATAACCCGCTGTCGTCGATCTTCGATGCCAACCATACCCGGGCCAACGGGCGGATGCTCAAGGTACTGGCCTGGTACGACAACGAATGGGGCTTCTCCAACCGCATGCTGGATAACTGCCTGGCGTTGTGCAACGCCCGCTGATCGCGGTATTGAGCTGCACTGTCGCGCAGCGAACACATGGCGACTGTGGGGGCTGCGATTGGGCCGAGCCTGATATCGCGTCGCCTGGCAAGGGCTTCGCCCTTGATCGCGGGGCAAGCCCGCTCCTACAGATTGCTAGCCGGGCCTGTGGGAGCGGGCTTGTCCCGCGATTGGGCCGGGCCTGATATCACCGCCGCCTGGCAATGTGATTACAGATTGGACTTGACCAACAGAGCGGATGATAAGCATTATCATTCGCTTCCTATCGGTCAGGTTTTCCCGTGAGTCAGTCCCGGTTCAACACAGTCTTCGTCACCCAGCGCCTCACGCTGTTGCGTACGCTGCAACGCATGGTGGGCAACCCCAGCACCGCCGAGGATCTGTTGCAGGAAACCTACCTTCGCGTCACCCGCGCCCTGGGCGAGCGGCCGATCGAGCACCTGGAGCCGTTCGTGTTCCAGACCGCGCGCAATCTCGCCCTGGATCACCTGCGCGCCCGCCGTGTACAGGCACGTACCTTGGTCGAGGACGTCCCTGACGACATCCTGCACAACGTCGCCGCCCCCACCACCAGCAACGAGGATGCCGCCCATGCCGAGCAGTTGCTCGAGCGCTTGAGCGTCAGCCTCGGCCAATTGACACCGCGCCAGCAACGCATCTTCATCCTCAGTCGCCTGCACGGCGCCAGCTACCTGGAAATCGCCGAACAATTGAACGTCTCGGCCAGCACGGTACAGAAGGAACTGAAACTGATCATGGCCATTTGCATGGGCGTGGCCGACCGCCTCAAGTGAGCCGACCACTCGCCGGCCGGTCCAGGCAAAGCCCTTGCCTTGCTTCACCGCAGCCTTGATCATTTGCGAAAAGACCTACAGCAAGGATTCTCCGTGACTGACAGCCCTGCCCCTGGCCCGTCGCCTGCCGAGCCTGATGCCCGTGCCCGCGCCATGGACGAAGCGCTGGACTGGCTGGTGCGCCTGCAATGCGCCAGCGAAGAGGACACCCAAGCCTTCGAGGCCTGGCTGGGCGCAGCTGCGGAAAACGCCGAGGCCTATGTCGAAGCCGAGGCCCTGTGGAACGGTGCGCCACTGCGCCAGGCCGCTGCGCAACTGCACCACACCCGGCGCCGTTCCGTGGGCGGTCGCCTGCGCGCCCACTGGAAACCCCTGGCCACCGCCGCCGTGCTGCTGGTCGGGCTGTTCACCTTCGGCAACCTGCCTGTACGCCTACAGGCCGACCATCTGACGGTGGTCGGCGAACGCCAGCGCCTGCAGTTGGGCGATGGCGCCAAGGTGCTGCTCAACACCGACTCGGCCTTCGCCAGCGACCTGCACAATGGCCGCCAGGTCGCCCGCCTGCTCCAGGGCGAAGCCTATTTCCAGGTCCCCGGCGATACCCTTGAGCCTCTGGAAGTCCAGGCCGGCCCCTTGCGGGCGCAGGCGAGCGACACCGATTTCGCCGTTCGTTACCTCGACGGCCAGGCCCAGGTCAGGGTGCAGCGCGGCGATATCGACCTGCAGGCGGCCAGCGATCAACGCATTCGCCTCAGTGCCGGCGACAGCATCAGCGTGGGGGCCCAGGGTTTTGGCACGCGTCAACGTGCCGACCTGCGCAAGGACCTTGCCTGGGTCGATGGCCGCCTGGTGTTCGAAAATTGCCCATTGAGCCAGGTACTGGCCGAAGTCCGCCGCTACTACCCAGGCTGGATCATCAACCGCAACGCAAACCTCGACCACGTCGCGGTGACCGGCAACTACCGCCTCGACCAGCCGCTGGAAACCCTGCGCGCCCTCGCCCACATCACCTCGGCACAGCTGCATGAGTATCCGGCACTGGTGATCCTCAACTGATCTGCTGGTTTTTTTTACGCAATTGCCGCCCTCCGTCCGTCTCGTTATAGCCAATGCGACTGATTCTTGTTCGAAAACGAGAACAGCCATCACCTATAACAGTTCGCGCGTCAGGGAGCGCCTTCGATGTCCACAGGTTCAACTCGCCCATCCAACCCGTCCCGCCGCATGGGGCAATTGTCCCTGCTGACCCTCGCCCTGCTCGCCAGCGGCGCCTGCAGCCTGCCGGCACTGGCCGCGGAACCGACCCAGGCCAGCAGCCCACGCATGGGCGACTACCGCTTCGCCATCGACCAGCAACCCTTGGTCGCCGCAATCAATGCGTTCAGCCAGGTCACTGGCTGGCAGGTCGGCTTCAGCGCCGAGGTGGCCGAGGGCGTTTCGTCGCCAGGCGTGCGGGGCTCGTTGGCACCGGAAGCGGCGCTGCGCCGCCTGCTGCAAGGAACCGGGCTCAAATTCCGCACCATCGGCAATGGCAACGTGGTGCTGGAGCGCCAGATGACGGGCAACGCCATCGCCCTGCAGCAGCTGACGGTCAGTGCCACCCGCAGCGCTCAGGACGTCAGCCAGGTACCGAGCACCGTGACAGTGCAAACCCGCCAACAGCTGGACCGGCAGAACGTCAACAACATCCAGGACATGGTGCGCTACGAGCCCGGCGTATCGGTGGCCGGCACCGGCCAGCGCAGCGGTTTGAATGGTTTCAACATTCGCGGCATCGACCGCGAACGCATCCTGACCCAGGTCGACGGCGTCTCCATCCCGGACAGTTTCTTCTACGGCCCCTACGCGCAAACCCAACGCAACTACGTCGACCCGGAAATCGTCAAGCGCGTGGAAATCCTGCGCGGCCCGGCGTCGGTGCTGTATGGCAGCAACGCGATTGGCGGTGCGGTGAGCTACTTCACCCTCGATCCAGACGACATCATCAAGCCCGGCAAGGACGTCGGTGCCCGCCTGAAGACCGGCTACAGCTCCGCCGATGAAAGCTGGTTGACCTCTGCCACCGTCGCCGGCCGCCAGGGCGACTTCGACGGCCTGCTGCACCTGAGCCAGCGCAACGGCCACGAAACCGAATCCTACGGCGAGCACGGCGGCACCGGCCTGGACCGCACCAAGGCCAACCCGGTGGACGCACGCACCACCAACGTACTGGCCAAGTTGGGCTGGAACTATGCCGATGACGCACGCCTGGGCTTGACCTACGAGCGCTACAAGGACGATCGCGACCAGAACATCCTCAGTGCGGTAGGCGGTCCTTTCATCCCTGGCTGGGGCGCTTCGAACATGTACCGTGCGCGTACCAGTAACGACACCATTACCCGTGAGCGTTTCGGCATCAACCATGAGTTCGGGCTCGATAGTCTGGTGGCCGACCATGTGAAGTGGAGCTTGAACTACCAGGTCGCCAAGACCGATCAGAACACCGAGGAGCTCTATGTGCCCGGGGCGCGTGAAGTCTTGCGCACGCGCAACACGACCTACAAGGATCGCCAGTGGGTCTTCGACGCCCAGCTGGACAAAGCATTCAGCCTGGGTGAAACCGACCACCTGCTGACCTATGGCACGACCCTCAAGCATCAGGAAGTGGCCGGCTCACGCAGTGGTGCCGGCACCTGCCTGGCCGTCGGCAGAGACTGCCCTGCCGAAGGCGCGGACAGCCCGAAGGATGGGCAGGTGCTCGTCAGCGACTTCCCGGATCCGACGGTCAATACCTACAGCCTCTTTGTCCAGGACGAAATCCGCTGGAACGATTGGACCTTCCTCCCCGGTGCACGCTATGACTACACCCGCATGAAGCCGAAGATGACGGACGAATTCCTGCGTGGTCTGGAGAACGGCAGCGGCAGCGCGCAAAACGTCGACGACTCGGCCAAGAAGTGGCATCGCCTGTCGCCCAAGCTGGGTATCACCTACGCCTTCGATGACAACTACACCTGGTATGGCCAGTACGCCGAAGGCTTCCGCACGCCGACGGCCAAGGCCATGTATGGTCGCTTCGAAAACGCCGAGCTGGGCTATAGCGTCCAGGGCAACCCGAACCTGGAGCCTGAAAAGAGCAAGAGCTATGAAACCGGCCTGCGTGGCAACTTCGAGGCGGGTAACTTCGATGTCGCGGTGTTCTACAACAAGTACCGTGATTTCATCGACGAAGACGCGGTCAAGAGCCTGGACCTGCTGCCCACCTACCAGGCCAACAACATCAGGCACGCCACCATCAAGGGTGCCGAGGTCAAGGGCCGCCTGAACCTCGACCACTTCGGCGCGCCGCAGGGCCTGTACACCCAAGGCTCGATCGCCTATGCCCATGGCCGCAACGACGACAGTGGCCAGCCGCTGAACTCGGTCAACCCGCTGACCGGCGTGTTCGGGCTGGGTTACGAGCAGCCGAACTACGGCGGCCTGGTGAGCTGGACCCTGGTCAAGCGCAAGACCCGTGTCGACGACAGCACCTTCTTCGCCCCGGACGGCCAGAGCTCGAAGTTCCGTACGCCAGGCTACGGCGTGCTGGACCTGAGCGGCTTCTACAAGGTGACCGACGACCTCACGGTCAATGCCGGCCTGTACAACCTCACCGACAAGAAGTACTGGCAGTGGGACTCGGTACGCCGCTACGACGGCCAGGGCGAAGCTGCCGTGACCCAGCCGGCCAACCTCGACCGCCTGACAGCACCAGGGCGTAACTTCGCCATCAACCTGGTGTGGGATATCTGATCCGTTCGGCGCAGCGGCCTGGGTGCCTGTGAGATCGAGCGCCGCGCGGGCGGGGCTCGATCTCACCCCCCCCACAGAGGTACGCCCTCCTGCTCGAACAGAATTTTTACGTCCAGCCACTACCTCGTTCGTCTTGTCACTAGAGCCCAATTTCCCAAGGACCTACCATGACCGCCACTTCCCTGCGTTCGCAACGCCTGAACCAGGTCACCCACGCCCCTCACACCGAGCTGGACGCCCTGGTCAAATCGCACAAGCCATTCGACAGCCGCGAAAGCTTCGCCCGCTTCGTGGTTGCCCAGTACCTGTTCCAGTCAGAGCTGCAGGCGCTGTACAACGACCCGAAACTGATCGCCATCTTTCCCGACCTGGCCGCCCGCTGCCGTGCCGAGCAAGCCCGCCTGGACCTGGCCGACCTGGATACCGAGGTGCCCGCCCGGGTACCCGGCGCCCTGCACAACCCGACCCTCGGCCAGGCCTTGGGCTGGATCTTCGTCTCCGAAGGCTCCAAACTGGGCGCCGCGTTCCTGATCAAGCGTGCCGTGGCCCTGGAGCTGTCCGACAGTTTCGGTGCCCGTCACCTGGGCGAGCCGGAAGGTGGCCGCGCCGAAGGCTGGAAGCAGTTCACCCGGATTCTCGATGGCCTTGAGCTGTCGCCCGAGGAAGACGCCGCTGCCGAACGTGGCGCGGTCGCGGCCTTCGAACGTTTCACCGAGCTGCTCAAGCATGCCTATGCCGCCGATGCTGCACTGGCCTGACACGCTTCACCCGGCCGCCTAGGCGGTCGGGCCCTTCCCTGCAGTGAGACCATGACCCGACCTGCCCGCTCCAAACTGTCCCGCCTGTTGTTCGCACTCCTTGCTTACGTCAGCCTGGGCATCGGCCTCGTGGCCATCGTCATCCCCGGCCTGCCGACCACCGAGTTCATCCTGCTCGCGGCCTGGGCCGCCACCCGCAGTTCCCCCCGCCTGAGCGCCTGGCTGGAAAACCATCGCCTGTTCGGGCCGATCCTGTACAACTGGCGCAATGGCAAGGTGATCCAGCGCCGGGCCAAGGTCAGCGCCACCCTCAGCATGCTGCTGTGCGCCGGTCTGATGCTGGTGTTCCTGGAGGCCCGTTGGCCGGTCTTCCTGGCCATCGGCGGCATGGCCCTGGGTAACCTGTGGATATGGTCGCGCCCGGAACGCCCTACCCCACCCAACCCGGGCGAACGTTCACAAGCTCAGCACTCCTGAATACAGCGCGTAGGCGGCCAGGCCGGCCCCGGCCAGCACCGCTGCGAAGATCAGCTTCTCCCATCGGGTGAACAGGGCTTGCCCCTGCTCATGCTTGGCCCGGGCGAACAGGATCACCCCAGGCGCATACAACAGCGCCGACAGCAGCAAGTACTTGAGACCTCCGGCATATAGCAGCCAGACGGCATAGAGCAACGCGACCATGGCCACCAGCAGGTCCTTGCGGCGCCGCCGTTGTTGCCCGGCATAGCCTTCACCGCGCAGCGTCAGCAACACAGCATAGGCCGCGGACCAAAAGTACGGCACCAGGATCATCGACGAGGCCAGGTAGATCAGGCTGGTATAGGTGCCCGCGGAGAACAGGGTGATCAGCAGGAAGCCCTGGATCATGCAGTTGGTCAACCACAGCGCATTGGCCGGTACATGGTTGGCGTTTTCCCGCGCCAGGAAACGTGGCATGGTCTTGTCCCGGGCCGTGGCGAAGAGGATCTCCGCGCACAGCAGTGCCCACGACAGCAAGGCCCCGAGCAACGACACCGCCAGCCCGATGCTGATCAGCAACGCGCCCCAGGGCCCGACGATGTGCTCGAGTACCGATGCCAGCGACGGGTTCTGCAGCTTGGCCAGTTCCGGCTGGGTCATCACCCCTAGCGACAGCACATTGACCAGCACCAGCAGGGCCAATACACCAAGAAAACCGATCACCGTGGCCTTGCCCACGTCCGAGCGATGCAGGGCCCGGCCGGAATAGACGCTGGCGCCCTCGATGCCGATGAACACGAACACGGTCACCAGCATCATGTTGCGTACCTGCTCCAGCACGCCGCCGAACTTCGGGTTGCCCAGGCCCCAGATGTCGCGGGTGAAGATATCGGCACGGAAGGCAAAGGCCGCGATGACGATGAACATCAGCAGCGGTACCACCTTGGCGATGGTGGTCACCTGGTTGATGAACGCCGCTTCCTTGATGCCGCGCAGCACCAGGAAGTGCACCGCCCATAGCAGCAGCGAGGCGCAGCCGATGGCCACCGGCGTGTTGCCTTCGCCGAACACCGGGTAGTAGAAGCCCAGCGTGCTGAACAGCAGGACGAAATAGCCGACGTTGCCCAGCCAGGCGCTGATCCAGTAACCCCAGGCCGAGGAAAAACCCATGTAGTCACCGAAACCGGCCTTGGCATAGGCATACACCCCGGAGTCGAGTTCAGGCTTGCGGTTGGCCAGGGTCTGAAACACGAAGGCCAGCGCCAACATGCCCACTGCGGTGATCCCCCAACCGATCAGTACCGCCCCGACATCGGCCCGGGCCGCCATGTTCTGCGGCAACGAAAAGATGCCGCCGCCAATCATCGAGCCGACCACCAGTGCGATCAACGCACCCAGGCGCAGCTTTTGTCCCGGTTCAGTCATGGCCCTCTCCTTGGTGCGTTGCAATATGCATGAAACAACCATACCGCCCCTATAAAAAACTACAGCGTTTTATAGTAGCCCATGCGATCAAACGTTAAAGACTCATAACAACGCGTTCTATGTCCTTTGTATTAATACTGCGCGTTCCTTGCCTCAGGTCAACGTCTGAAACTTTTATACAGAATATTTACCAAAACTTGATTCCCAGCCAAAAACAGCTAGCGTCTATGCTCGCAGGCGACACAGAGCGTTTACTCTAGATAGACATGGAAGTGCCAGCGCGCAAGGCCTGCAGCCGGGTAGTCGGTACGCTCCAGGAGGTTATGTGAAGGAATTTTCCTACTTCACATCGTCATAAACTGACCCAGGTCAGCGAATGGCAACGACATCGGATTTACGCTGAGGTCAACGTTCTCCTGACATGGAGTTGTTAAATGTCTGATTCTCCCGGAAAACTAAAACTGGGTGCACTCGTTGCACTTGTCGTCGGCTCGATGATTGGCGGCGGCATCTTTTCATTACCGCAAAACATGGCGGCCAGTGCCGGTGTCGGCGCGGTGCTGATCGGTTGGGCCATAACCGCCGTGGGCATGTTGACCCTGGCCTTCGTGTTCCAGACCCTGGCCAACCGCAAGCCCGACCTGGACGGCGGGGTGTATGCCTACGCCAAGGCCGGTTTCGGTGACTACATGGGCTTTTCCTCGGCCTGGGGTTACTGGATCAGCGCCTGGCTGGGCAACGTCGGCTACTTCGTGCTGTTGTTCAGCACGCTGGGCTATTTCTTCCCGATCTTCGGTGAAGGCAATACCCCCGCCGCAGTGATCGGCGCGTCCATCCTGCTGTGGGCAGTGCACTTTCTGGTGCTGCGCGGCATCAAGGAAGCGGCGTTCATCAACCTGGTCACCACGGTGGCCAAGGTCGTGCCTCTGGCGCTGTTCGCCCTGATCTGCCTGTTCGCCTTCAAGCTCGACATCTTCACCGCCGACATCTGGGGCGAAGGCTCGCCGGACCTGGGCAGCGTGATGGATCAGGTGCGCAACATGATGCTGGTGACCGTGTGGGTGTTCATCGGCATCGAGGGCGCGAGCATCTTCTCCTCGCGGGCGGAAAAACGCGCCGACGTGGGCAAGGCCACGGTCATTGGCTTCATCACCGTGCTGCTGTTCCTGGTACTGGTCAACGTGTTGTCGCTGGGCGTGATGACCCAACCGGAGCTGGCCAAGCTGCAGAACCCGTCGATGGCTGCCGTACTCGAGCACGTGGTCGGTCACTGGGGCGCGGTGCTGATCAGTGTCGGCCTGATCATCTCGCTGCTCGGCGCCTTGCTGTCGTGGGTGCTGCTGTGTGCCGAGATCATGTTCGCCGCGGCCAAGGACCACACCATGCCGGAGTTCCTGCGCCGCGAGAACGCCAACCATGTGCCGGCCAACGCCCTGTGGCTGACCAACGCCATGGTGCAGATCTTCCTGGTCATCACGCTGTTCTCCAACAGCACCTACCTGTCGCTGATCTACCTCGCCACCTCGATGATCCTAGTGCCCTACCTGTGGTCGGCCGCCTACGCGGTGCTGCTGGCAGTGCGTAGCGAGACCTACGAGCAGGCCCTGGCCGAACGCAAGAAGGACCTGGTCATCGGTGGCATCGCCCTGCTGTACGCCATCTGGCTGCTGTACGCCGGCGGCGTGAAGTACCTGCTGCTGTCGGCCCTGCTCTATGCCCCTGGCGCGATCCTGTTCGCCAAGGCCAAGCGCGAGGTGGGCCAACCTATCTTCACCAACGTGGAAAAACTGATCTTCGCAGCCGTCGTGGTCGGCGCCCTGGTGGCGGCCTACGGCCTGTACGACGGCTTCCTGACCCTTTGAACCACGTCTTCGCTTTTTTGGAGGAATGAACCATGTCCACGGAAAAACACAAGTACGGTGTCCACTCCGAAGCAGGCAAGCTGCGCAAGGTAATGGTCTGCGCCCCAGGACTGGCGCACAAGCGCCTGACCCCGAGCAACTGCGACGAGCTGTTGTTCGACGATGTGATCTGGGTCGACCAGGCCAAGCGCGACCACTTCGACTTCGTCACCAAGATGCGCGAGCGCGGGGTGGATGTACTGGAAATGCACAACCTGCTCACCGACATCGTGCAGAACCCCGAGGCCCTGAAGTGGATCCTCGACCGTAAGATCACCCCTGACACCGTCGGGGTGGGCCTGACCAACGAAGTGCGCAGCTGGCTCGAAGGCCAGGAGCCACGCCACCTGGCCGAATTCCTGATCGGCGGCGTGGCCGGCCAGGACCTGCCGCAGAGCGAAGGCGCCAGCGTGGTCAACATGTACAACGACTACCTGGGCCATTCCAGCTTCATCCTGCCGCCGCTGCCCAATACCCAGTTCACCCGCGACACCACCTGCTGGATCTACGGCGGCGTGACCCTCAACCCGATGTACTGGCCGGCTCGACGCCAGGAAACCCTGCTGACCACCGCCATCTACAAGTTCCACCCTGAGTTCACCAAGGCCGACTTCCAGGTCTGGTACGGCGACCCGGACCAGGAGCATGGCCAGGCCACCCTCGAAGGCGGCGACGTCATGCCGATCGGCAAGGGCATCGTGCTGATCGGCATGGGTGAGCGCACCTCGCGCCAGGCCATCGGCCAACTGGCACAGAACCTGTTCGCCAAAGGCGCGGTGGAGAAAGTGATCGTCGCCGGGCTGCCGAAGTCCCGCGCGGCCATGCACCTGGACACCGTGTTCAGCTTCTGCGACCGCGACCTGGTCACGGTCTTCCCGGAAGTGGTGCGCGAGATCGTGCCGTTCATCATCCGCCCGGACGAAAGCAAGCCCTACGGCATGGACGTACGCCGCGAGAACAAGTCGTTCATCGAGGTGGTCGGCGAACAGCTGGGCGTCAAGCTGCGCGTGGTCGAGACCGGCGGCAACAGCTTCGCCGCCGAGCGCGAGCAGTGGGATGACGGCAACAACGTGGTGGCGCTGGAGCCAGGCGTGGTCATCGGCTACGACCGCAATACCTACACCAACACCTTGCTGCGCAAAGCCGGGATCGAGGTCATCACCATCAGTGCCGGCGAACTGGGCCGAGGCCGCGGCGGTGGCCACTGCATGACCTGCCCGATCGTACGCGACCCCATCGACTACTAGGCCATCACACCCCCGGCTGCCCCCACAAGGCGGCAGCCGGGTCGACCCCGAATCCAAGGAGAACCGTCATGGCGTTCAATATCCACAACCGCAACCTGCTCAGCCTCGAACACCACAGCACCCGTGAACTGAAATACCTGCTGGACCTGTCCCGCGACCTCAAGCGCGCCAAGTACACCGGCACCGAGCAGCAGCACCTCAAGGGCAACAACATCGCCCTGATCTTCGAAAAGACCTCGACCCGCACCCGCTGCGCCTTCGAAGTCGCCGCCTACGACCAAGGCGCCAACGTCACCTACATCGACCCCAACTCCTCGCAGATCGGCCACAAGGAGAGCATGAAGGACACCGCCCGAGTGCTCGGGCGCATGTACGATGCCATCGAATACCGTGGCTTCAAGCAGGAGATCGTCGAGGAACTGGCCAAGTTCGCCGGCGTGCCGGTGTTCAACGGCCTGACCGACGAGTACCACCCGACCCAGATGATCGCCGACGTGCTGACCATGCGCGAGCACAGCGACAAGCCGCTGCATGACATCAGCTATGCCTATCTGGGCGATGCCCGCAACAACATGGGCAACTCATTGCTGCTGATCGGCGCCAAGCTCGGCATGGACGTGCGCATCGCCGCGCCCCGGGAGCTGTGGCCCCATGACGACCTGGTGCAACGCTGCAAGCAATACGCCGAGGAAAGCGGCGCGCGCATCACCCTTACCGAAGACCCGAAAGCCGCGGTCGATGGCGTGGACTTCGTCCACACCGACGTCTGGGTCTCGATGGGCGAGCCGGTCGAGGCCTGGGGCGAGCGCATCAAGTTGCTGCTGCCCTACCAGGTGAACAAGGAGCTGATGAAGGCCACCGGCAACCCACGCACCAAGTTCATGCACTGCCTGCCGGCGTTCCACAACTCCGAGACCAAGGTCGGCAAGCAGATCGCCGAACAGTACCCGCACCTGGCCAACGGCATCGAAGTCACCGACGACGTGTTCGAGTCGCCGGCGTGCATCGCCTTCGAACAGGCGGAAAACCGCATGCACACCATCAAGGCGATCCTGGTATCGACCCTGGCAGACCTCTGACACCCCTCTCGTTCCTTGTGGGAACTCTGTGGGAGCCGGCTTGCCGGCTCCCACAAAGAACGAGGCGCTCACTCCATTTCAAAAGGACCTTCACCATGCGTATCGTTGTTGCTTTGGGCGGCAACGCCCTGCTGCGTCGCGGCGAGCCCATGACCGCCGACAACCAGCGCGCCAATATCCGTACCGCCACCGAGCAGATCGCCAAGATCCACCCGGGCAACGAACTGGTCATCGCCCACGGCAACGGCCCGCAGGTCGGCCTGCTGTCGCTCCAGGGCCAGGCCTACAAACCCGACGAAGCCTACCCGCTGGACGTGCTCGGCGCCGAGACCGAAGGCATGATCGGCTACATGATCGAACAGGAGCTGGGCAACCTTCTAGACTTCGAAGTGCCCTTCGCCACGCTGCTGACCCAGGTCGAAGTCGATGCCAACGACCCGGCCTTCAAAGACCCGACCAAATTCATCGGCCCGGTATACGGCAAGGAAGAAGCCGAACGCCTGGCCAAGGAAAAAGGCTGGGTGGTCAAGGCCGATGGCGACAAGTACCGTCGCGTGGTCGCCAGCCCCAAGCCCAAACGCATCTTCGAGATCCGCCCGATCAAGTGGCTGCTGGAAAAGAGCAGCATCGTGATCTGCGCCGGCGGCGGCGGCATTCCCACCCTGTACGATGAAAATCGCAAGCTCAAGGGCATCGAAGCGGTGATCGACAAGGACCTGTGCTCGGCCCTGCTCGCCGAACAACTGGAGGCGGACCTGCTGATCATCGCCACCGACGTCGACGCGGCCTACATCGACTGGGGCAAGCCCACGCAGAAGGCCATTGCCCAGGCCCACCCCGACGAGCTCGAACAGCTGGGCTTCGCCGCAGGCTCCATGGGGCCGAAGGTGCAGGCTGCCTGCGACTTCGCCCGACACACCGGCAAGGTCGCGGTGATCAGTTCGCTGGAAAACATCGAAGACATCGTCAAAGGCACCGCTGGCACCCGCGTCAGCACCGAGAAGCCGGGCATCAGCTACCGTTGAATGCAATTGGCAGGCAGATCGCCCGTCGTTTTCAACCTTCTGGAGGACTCCGCCATGGCCCAGTACAAGCCCGGGCACGTGCATATCGAGCGCACCGCACTCAACCAGAACGACCACAGCTACGACCTGAACATCGAATACGAAGCGGCGCAGGACCCAAGGGAAGGTAGAGGCATCCAGTTCCACATGCATGGCAGCATCGAGGGCAAAACGGTCGACGAGAAGTTCTTCCTGGCCAAGGACCAGGTCCTGCCGAGTTTTCTCATGCAGCTCAGCCGCAGGGCCCAGTCGCACCTGCCGCCGCCGAAGAAGTTCGAGAACCTCGGCTCGCCGCACAAGCTCTACGACTACATGTTCGAGGACATTCGCCAGACCCTGGACGTGAAGTCGGGCGACCCGATCAAGCCTGAGCATCTGGAGTGACGTGAAAGACCTGGGGCCGCTTTGCGACCCTTTCGCGGCACAAGGCCGCTCCTACAGAAACATGCGTACCCTTGTAGGAGCGGCTGTGTGCCGCGAATGGGCCGCGCAGCGGCCCCGGCGATGTTGAGGCATACTACCGCCCTTCTCTCAGCCAAAACCCCATCGCCCCATGCGCATCCACGTCAGCTTCATCGACCGCGTCGGCATCACCCAGGAAGTCCTGGCCCTGCTCGGCGCACGCAACCTCAACCTGGATGCCGTGGAGATGGTCCCGCCCAATGTCTACATCGACGCGCCGACCCTGAGCCCCGCCGTGCTGGAGGAGCTTCATGACGCGCTGTTCGAGGTTCAGGGGGTGCAGTCGGTGGAAGTGGTCGACATCCTCCCCGGCCAGCGCCGCCACCTGCAGCTCGACGCACTGCTCGCCGCGATGAGCGACCCGGTACTGGCAGTGGACAGCGCAGGCCTGGTGCTGCTGGCCAACCCCGCGCTGATCGCACTGTGCGGGCGCGAGTCCGCTGGGCGCTCGGTGGGCGAACTGTTCGACGACCCTGGGCTGCTCGAGGCCCTGGTGGAAAACAACTTCCACCTGCCGATGCGCGAGATGCAGCTCAACGGCCAAAGCCTGCTGCTCGATGCCACGCCGATCACCAACGCCGGCGGCCTGCTGACGCTCTACCCGCCGACGCGCATGGGCGAGCGCCTCTCGGCCCTGCGCCACGACCACGCCGAAGGCTTCGACGCACTGCTCGGCGACTCGCCGGCAATCCGCACCCTCAAGGCCCGCGCCCTGCGAGTAGCGGCCCTGGACGCACCGCTGCTGGTGCATGGCGAGACCGGTACCGGCAAGGAGCTGGTGGCCCGCGCCTGCCATGCCATCAGCAGTCGCCATGCGGCCCCCTTCCTTGCACTGAACTGCGCCGCCCTGCCGGAGAGCCTGGCCGAGAGCGAACTGTTCGGCTATGCCCCCGGCGCCTTCACCGGCGCGCAGCGCGGCGGCAAGCCAGGGCTGATGGAGCTGGCCAACCAGGGTACGGTGTTCCTCGACGAGATCGGTGAGATGTCGCCTTACTTGCAAGCCAAGCTGCTGCGGTTTCTCAGCGACGGCAGCTTCCGCCGGGTAGGCGGCGACCGCGAGGTCAAAGTCGATGTGCGCATCATCAGCGCCACCCACCGCGACCTGGAGCGCATGGTCGCCGAAGGCACCTTCCGCGAAGACCTGTTCTACCGCCTCAACGTGCTCAACCTGCAGGTACCGCCCCTGCGCGAGCGGGGCCAGGACATCCTCCTGCTGGCGCATTTCTTCATGCAGCAGGCCTGCACGCAGATCCAGCGCCCACCCTGCCGCCTGGCCCCGGCCACCCATTCGGCACTGCTCGCCAACCCCTGGCCGGGCAACGTGCGCCAGCTGCAGAACGTGATCTTCCGTGCCGCGGCCATCTGCGAAGGTAGCCTGGTGGACATCGGCGACCTCGACATCGCCGGCACCTCCGTGGCGCGTGGCCAGGACGGCGAAGTGGCGAGCCTGGAGCAAGCGGTGCAGGCCTTCGAGCGCGACCTGTTGCAACGTCTGTACCTGAGCTACCCCTCGACCCGGCAGCTGGCCGGGCGCCTGCAGACCTCGCACACCGCCATCGCCCAACGGCTGCGCAAATACGGTATTCCGGGCAAGCATTGAAACCTATCTTTCCCCTGAACTTTAAATATTAAGTCGATTAACTTCAGAATCCCCTTACATAACTAACCGACACTTCACACCTAGAATCCCGCGCTCTAGTCAATATTCTTCTGAAGATTCAAAGAGTGCACTCACATGCTTGAGCTCGACTTCTATGGAACGCTGGTGGCAGCCTCGCTGGTATTGCTGCTGGGGCGTAGCCTTGTCGCCCGCCTGGGTTTCCTGCGCACCTACAACATCCCCGAACCGGTGGCAGGCGGCCTGCTCGTGGCCTTGGTGCTGCTGGGCCTGCGCAGCCTGGACATCCAGGTCCAATTCGATACCTCGTTGCAAACGCCCTTGATGCTCGCCTTCTTCGCCACCATCGGCTTGAGCGCAGACTTCGCCAGCCTGAAGAAAGGCGGGCGTGTGGTTACCGTGTTCCTGCTGGTGGTCACTGCGCTGCTGGTGGTCCAGAACGCCATGGGCATCGGCCTGGCGACAGCCCTCGGGCTGGACCCGCTGATGGGCCTGCTGTCGGGCTCGATCACTTTGTCCGGCGGCCACGGTACCGGCGCGGCCTGGGGCGCGACCTTCAGCGAGAAGTTCGGCCTGGCCTCGGCGTCCGAGCTGGCGCTGGCCTCGGCGACATTCGGCCTGGTACTGGGCGGGTTGATCGGCGGCCCGGTCGCACGCCTGCTCATCAGCCGCGTGCAGACGCCCGGCATCGTGCCGGAAGCGCCAACCCTGCCCAAGGGGTTCGAGCAACCCAACAAGGAACGCCTGATCACGCCGTTCTCCCTGATCGAAACCATCGCCCTGATCGCGGTCAGCCTGCTGGCAGGCTCGCTCTTGAACGAATGGCTCAAGGGCACGGCATTCGAACTGCCGACATTCGTCTGCGTATTGTTCGTAGGCGTCATCTTGCGCAACGGGCTTTCGGCTTTGGGTTTGTATCAAGTGTTCGAGCGAGAAGTGTCCGTGATGGGCAATGTGAGCTTGTCGCTGTTCCTGGCCATTGCCCTGATGTCGCTCAAATTGTGGGACCTCGCGGCCCTGGCATTGCCCTTCCTGATTCTGTTGACCGCACAAACGCTGGTCATGGCCTTGTTCGCGATCTTCGTCACATTCAGGGTCATGGGCCGCAACTACGATGCGGCAGTGCTGGCAGCCGGGCATTGCGGTTTCGGCCTGGGTGCCACGCCTACGGCCATCGCCAACATGCAGGCGGTGACCCAACGCTACGGAGCGTCCCAGCTCGCCTTCCTGGTGGTGCCAATGGTGGGGGCATTCTTCATCGACATCATCAACGTCATCGTGATCAAGCTGTACCTCGCCCTGCCCCTCTTCGCCGCCTTTTGACTACGGGGCTCGCGCCCCAAGCTGACAAAACTGTAATGCTTGTCTCAGGCAGCTGACAGCCGTCGCTGCCTAGGCTGAGACCATGAGCGAGCTGTGGCGCATAGCCCAGCCCGACAGCCTGGCCGCGCCGATGGATCGCGCAGGCTCCATTGACTCATGGGACATACACGGCATGCATTGCAAAACCTCGAGGCGAACCTTCGTCAAGGGCCTGGCCGCAAGTGGCATCCTGGGCGGCCTGGGCCTGTGGCGCAGCCCGGTCTGGGCCCTCACCAGCCCAGGGCAGCCCACGGTGCTGAGCGGTACCGAATTCGACCTGTTCATCGGCCAGACGCCGGTCAATATCACTGGCGCCTCGCGGACGGCCATGACCATCAACGGCACCCTGCCCGGGCCACTCCTGCGCTGGCGTGAAGGCGACACGGTCACCCTGCGCGTGCGCAACCGCCTGCAGGAAGACACCTCGATCCATTGGCACGGCATCATCCTGCCGGCCAACATGGACGGCGTGCCGGGCCTGAGCTTCCACGGCATCGCGCCGGACGGCCTGTACGAATACCGGTTCCAGGTCAGGCAGAGCGGCACCTATTGGTACCACAGCCATTCCGGGTTGCAGGAACAGGTGGGCGTATACGGCCCCTTGGTCATCGACCCGAAGGAACCCGAGCCCTTCCAGTACGACCGCGACTACGTGGTGATGCTCAGCGACTGGACCGACGAGAACCCGGCCCGGGTCATGGCCAAGCTGAAAAAACAGTCCGACTACTACAACTTCCACAAGCGCACCGTGGGCGACTTCATCAACGACGTGGGCGAGAAAGGCTGGTCGGCCACCCTGGCCGACCGCAAGATGTGGGCCGAAATGAAAATGAGCCCCACGGACCTCGCCGATGTCAGCGGGTATACCTATACCTACCTGATGAACGGCCAGGCGCCAGATGGCAACTGGACAGCCATCTTCAAGCCGGGCGAGAAGATCCGCCTGCGCTTTATCAACGGTTCGGCCATGAGCTACTTCGACGTCCGCATCCCGGGCCTGAAGATGACCGTGGTCGCCGCCGACGGCCAGCCCGTCGAGCCGGTGAGCATCGACGAGTTTCGCATCGCCGTCGCGGAAACCTACGATGTGCTGGTGGAGCCTGCCGCTGAGCAGGCCTACACGATCTTCGCCCAGTCCATGGACCGTACCGGTTATGCCCGCGGCACCCTGGCCGTGCAGCATGGCCTGAGCGCCGCGGTACCGGCGCTCGACCCACGCCCCCTGATCAGCATGGCCGACATGGGCATGGACCATGGCGGCATGGGCAGCATGGCCCCAGGCATGCAGGGCGACATGGCCGGCATGGACCACAGCCAGATGGCGGGCATGAACCATGGCGCCGCCGGTGGCCAGATGCAGCAGCACCCGGCCTCGGAAAGCAATAGCCCGCTGGTCGACATGCAGACCATGACCCCCACGCCCAAGCTGGACGACCCGGGCATCGGGCTGCGCGACAACGGCCGCAAGGTACTGACCTATGCCGACCTGCGCAGTACGTTCATCGACCCGGACGGCCGCGAGCCCGGCCGCACCGTCGAGCTGCACCTGACCGGCCACATGGAGAAATTCTCCTGGTCATTCGACGGGATCAAGTTTTCCGACGCCGAGCCGTTGCGCCTGAAATACGGCGAGCGCCTGCGCATCACCCTGGTCAACGACACCATGATGACCCACCCCATCCACCTCCACGGCATGTGGAGCGACCTCGAGGATGAGCACGGCAACTTCATGGTGCGCAAGCACACCATCGACATGCCCCCTGGCTCCAAGCGCAGCTATCGCGTCACCGCCGACGCGCTGGGCCGCTGGGCCTACCACTGCCATCTGCTGTTCCACATGGAAATGGGCATGTTCCGTGAAGTCCGTGTGGACGAATGAGGAGACTTGCAATGAATGAATCCAAGATGCGTAAGACACTGTTCGGCGGCCTGCTGGCCTTCGGCCTGGCCGTGTTGTCGATGCCTGCGGCCCTGGCCGCAGACGAGCATGACGCACACCAGAAACGCTCGGCGGGCGAGATGGAGAAAATGGATCATGGGCAGATGGACCACGGCAAGATGCCTATGGACCACGGCAGCATGGACCACGGCAAGATGCCCATGGACCATGGAAAAATGATGGATCACGGCTCGATGAAGCCTGAGCCGAAAACGGACAAGGCACAAACGGGCAAGGACAATGACCAGTAGAACCACGGCATCATCCGCACTGGCGGCGCTTGTCTCGTTCGGGGCCCTGGCCCTGGGCCCGGCAAGCGCAGCCGAAGGCATGGATCACAGCCAGATGGACCACGGCCAGATGCACGGCATGGGTCACAGTCAGATGAACCACGGCCAGATGCAAGGCATGGATCACGGCAAGATGAACCACGCCGCGCCAGGCGCTTCGCCGGCGACCGAAAGCCGCACCCCCATTCCGGAGCTGACCGACGCCGACCGCAAGGCTGCCTTTCCCCCGCTCCCCGGCCATGGCGTCCACGACAGCGCGATCAACACCTTCTTCCTGCTCGACCAACTGGAGTACCAGGACGCCGATGACGGCAGCACCTTGGCCTGGGATGCGTCGGGCTGGATCGGCGGCGATGTCGATCGCCTCTGGCTGCGTTCCGAAGGCGAACGCACCAACGGCGTGACCGAGGAAGCCGAGGTCCAGGCGCTCTGGGGCCATGCCATCGGCCCTTGGTGGGATGTGGTCACCGGTGTTCGCCAGGACTTCAAGCCTGGCGCCCCGCAAACCTGGGCGGCGTTCGGGCTGCAAGGCATGGCGCTCTATGCCTTCGAAGCCGAAGCGACGGCGTTCGTTGGCGAGAACGGCCAGAGCGCACTGCGCCTGGAAGGTGACTACGACATATTGCTCACCAATCGGCTGATCCTCCAGCCGACGGCAGAAGTGAACGTCTATGGCAAGAACGACGAAGCACGTGGCGTCGGCTCGGGCCTGGCCAACACCGAAGTCGGCCTTCGCCTGCGTTATGAAATACGGCGCGAGTTCGCGCCCTATATTGGCGTCACGTGGAGCCGCTCCTATGGCAATACCGCCGACATGCTGCGCGACGAGGGCGAAGATGTGGAAGAAGCGCGCTTCGTGACCGGTATCCGTATGTGGTTCTGAGACCCTGACATGAAAAGAACAATAAAAACGCTGAGCCTTGCAAGTGCCGTAGGTAGTGCGGCCATCCTGGGGGTGGCCTATTTCGGCCTGGTCAACGTGGGGGCCGATGACCCGCACTTCGCCCCGATCCACGCCTTCTTGGCCATGGCCCGAGACCGCTCTATCGAAGTGCGTGCGCGAAACCTCCAGGTCCCTGACCTCAAGGATGAAGCCTTGATTCGAACAGGCGCCGGCAACTACAACGCCATGTGCGTCAGCTGCCACTTGGCGCCGGGCCTGGAAAAGACCGAACTGAGCCAAGGCCTCTACCCTGCTCCGCCGAACCTGGCCAAGCCAGGGCTGGATGCAAGCCCTGCCCTGGCATTCTGGACCATCAAGCATGGCATCAAGGCCACGGGCATGCCGGCCTGGGGCAAGAGCATGGAAGACCCGTACATCTGGGGCATCGTCGCCTTCCTCCAGCAATTGCCCTCCTTGGATGCCGAGCAGTATCAGCTGTTGGTCGCCAGCAGTTCAGGCCACCAGCATGGCGGCGGCGAAACCCGGATGCACGATGCGCCCGATGGCCATGGTGCTCATCATGGAACCACCCCGGCGCAGGAAGCGGCTGTACCAGGTACCCATCACCATGCGGACGGTAAGAAGCACGCCCACCATTGACGGCAGAACGGGGTGACTGTATCGATTTAAATACAATGTACTGAAATCGTTCCAAGCCACCTCGACTACCGGTACGCAAGGGTTTGATCCACCATGGCTTTTCAATCGCCGCCGAGCTGTAGTGATTTCATTACACCCCACCCCGACAAACCCTCGCGCAAATCGCTGCCCGCCTTGATTTCCGGGCCCTCGCACGAATTGGCCGCATTATTGCTAAGGGAATCGTGACCAAGAGCGCGGAACCACCGTGCCTACCTCCCCTGCTTCGAGGATTCCCCATGAGCGAGTTGCGTTTCACCGAAGATCACGAATGGCTGCGCGTCGAAGCTGACGGCAGTGTCACCGTGGGCATCACCGCCTATGCCCAGAACGCTTTGGGCGATGTGGTCTACGTGCAACTACCGGAACTGCAGCAATACGAACAAGGCGCCGAAGCCTCGACCGTGGAATCGGTGAAAGCCGCCAGCGGCGTGTACATGCCCTTGACCGGTAAAGTGGTCGCAGTCAACGAAGACCTCAACAACAGCCCTGAGTTGGTCAATGAAGACCCATTGGGCGAAGGCTGGTTCTTCCGCTTCGTTCCGGCCGACGCCAGCGCCGTCGGCAAACTGCTCGACCAGGCCGCCTACGACCGCCTGATCAACGAAAACGCCTGAGGAGCCGCCATGACCATCAACCTCGGCACCGCCAATGAATTCATCGCCCGCCACATCGGCCCACGCAGCGCCGATGAACAGGCCATGCTCACCGCCTTGGGCTTCGAGTCGCTCGATGCCATGACCGCCGCGGTCATTCCCGACACCATCAAGGGCACCAGCGTACTCGGTAACGCCGACGGCCAGAGCGAGGCCGATGCCCTTGCCGACCTCAAGGCCATCGCCGGCAAGAACCAGCTGTTCAAGAACTACATCGGCCAGGGCTACTACAACACCCACACGCCAGCTCCGATCCTGCGCAACCTGCTGGAAAACCCGGCCTGGTACACCGCCTATACCCCCTACCAGCCGGAAATCTCCCAAGGCCGCCTGGAAGCGCTGCTCAACTTCCAGACCCTGATCAGCGACCTGACCGGCCTGCCGATCGCCAACGCCTCCCTGCTTGACGAAGCTACCGCCGCCGCCGAGGCCATGACCTTCTGCAAGCGCCTGTCGAAGAACAAGGGCGGCCATGCCTTCTTCGCCTCTATCCATTGCCACCCGCAGACCCTCGACGTGCTGCGCACCCGTGCCGAGCCCCTGGGTATCGAAGTGGTGGTGGGCGACGAGCGCGAGCTCGGCGATGTCGGCAACTTCTTCGGTGCCCTGCTGCAATACCCGGCCAGCAACGGTGACGTGTTCGACTACCGCGAGCTAGTACAACGCTTGCACGCCAGCAATGCCCTGGTCGCGGTGGCCGCTGACCTGCTGGCTTTGACCCTGCTCACCCCGCCGGGCGAATTCGAGGCGGACGTGGCCATCGGCAGCGCCCAGCGCTTCGGTGTACCGCTGGGCTTCGGCGGCCCGCACGCGGCCTACTTCGCCACTCGCGATGCATTCAAGCGCGACATGCCCGGCCGCCTGGTCGGCGTGTCCATCGACCGCTTCGGCAAGACCGCCCTACGCCTGGCCATGCAGACCCGTGAGCAGCACATCCGCCGCGAGAAGGCCACCAGCAACATCTGCACCGCCCAGGTGCTGCTGGCCAACATCGCCAGCATGTTCGCCGTGTACCACGGCCCGGCCGGCCTCAAGCGCATCGCCGAACGCACCCACGCCCTGACCGCCATCCTCGCCACCGGCCTGGAACAGCTGGGCGTCCAAGTCGTTACCCGTGCCTACTTCGACACCCTGACCCTGGCCACCGGTGACGCCACCGCTCGCCTGCACGAGCAGGCCCGCGCCCAGGGCATCAACCTGCGCCAGATCGACGCCGCGCACCTGGGCCTGTCCCTGGACGAAACCTGCACCCAGGCCGATGTCGAGGCCCTGTGGCAGCTGTTCGCCGAAGGCAAGGCCGCGCCGGCCTTCGCCAGCCTGGCTGCCAGCACCGTCTCGCGCCTGCCATCGGCCCTGCTGCGCCAATCGGCGATCCTCGAACACCCGGTGTTCAACCGCTACCACAGCGAAACCGAGCTGATGCGCTACCTGCGCCGCCTGGCCGACAAGGACCTGGCCCTGGACCGCAGCATGATCCCGCTGGGCTCGTGCACCATGAAGCTCAACGCCGCCAGCGAGATGATCCCGGTGACCTGGGCCGAGTTCGGCAACCTGCACCCCTTCGCCCCGGCCGAGCAGAGCCAGGGCTACCTGCAGATGACCCGCGAACTGGAAGCCATGCTCTGCGCCGCCACCGGCTACGACGCCGTGTCGCTGCAGCCCAACGCCGGCTCCCAGGGCGAGTACGCGGGCCTGCTGGCCATCCGCGCCTACCACCGCAGCCGTGGCGAAGGCCACCGCGACATCTGCCTGATCCCATCCTCGGCCCACGGCACCAACCCCGCTACCGCGCACATGGCCGGCATGCGCGTGGTGGTCACCGCCTGTGACGCACGCGGCAACGTCGATGTCGAGGACCTGCGTGCCAAGGCCATCGAGCACCGCGATCGCCTGGCCGCGATCATGATCACCTACCCATCGACCCACGGCGTGTTCGAGGAAGCGATCGGCGAGATCTGCGCGATCATCCACGACAACGGCGGCCAGGTGTACATCGACGGTGCCAACATGAACGCCATGGTCGGCCTGTGCGCTCCAGGCAAGTTCGGCGGCGATGTCTCGCACCTGAACCTGCACAAGACCTTCTGCATTCCCCACGGCGGTGGCGGCCCAGGCGTCGGCCCGATCGGCGTCAAGTCGCACCTGGCACCGTTCCTGCCGGGCCATGCGGCCCTGGAGAACACCCAGGGCGCGGTCTGCGCCGCACCGTTCGGCAGCGCCAGCATCCTGCCGATCACCTGGATGTACATCCGCATGATGGGCGGCGTGGGCCTCAAGCGCGCTTCGCAGATGGCCATCCTCAACGCCAACTACATCGCCCGCCGCCTGGAAGAGCACTATCCTGTCCTGTATACCGGTGGCAATGGCCTGGTGGCCCACGAGTGCATCCTCGACCTGCGCCCGCTCAAGGACAGCAGCGGCATCAGCGTCGACGACGTGGCCAAGCGTCTGATCGACTTCGGCTTCCATGCCCCGACCATGTCCTTCCCGGTGGCCGGCACCTTGATGATCGAACCGACCGAAAGCGAGTCCAAGGAGGAACTGGACCGTTTCTGCGACGCGATGATCCAGATCCGCGAGGAAATCCGCGCGGTCGAGAACGGCACCCTGGACAAGGACGACAACCCGCTGAAGAACGCCCCGCACACCGCGGCGGAACTGGTCGGCGAATGGGCCCACGGTTATAGCCGCGAGCAGGCGGTGTACCCGCTGCCGAGCCTGGTGGAGGCCAAGTACTGGCCGCCAGTGGGCCGGGTCGACAACGTGTACGGCGACCGCAACCTGGTCTGCGCCTGCCCGTCGATCGAGAGCTACCAGGACGCCTGATCAGGCATGCTGGCCCAATCGCCGGCAAGCCGGCTCCCACAGGCGTCTCGCTGCCCGTAAGCATGGTGCAGTACCTGTGAGAGCTGGCTTGCCAGCGATCGAGTGCGCAGCACTCGCTTTCACCTTCTGGAGGGAACACGCAATGTCACTGAGCGTCTTCGACCTGTTCAAGATCGGCATCGGCCCCTCCAGCTCGCACACGGTCGGCCCGATGCGCGCCGCCGCGCGCTTCGCCGAAGGGCTGCGCCGCGATGGCCTGCTCACCCGTACCGCAAGCGTCAAGGCCGAGCTGTATGGCTCGCTCGGCGCCACCGGCAAGGGCCATGGCAGCGACAAGGCCGTGCTGCTGGGCCTTGAAGGCGAGCACCCGGACACCGTCGACACCGAGGCCATCCCCGCCCGTCTGCACGCGATCCGCGACAGCGGCCGCCTGCGCCTTTTGGGCGAGCATGAAATCGCCTTCGTCGAGAAACAACACCTGGCGATGATCCGCAAGCCCCTGGCCTACCACCCCAACGGCATGATCTTCCGCGCCTTCGATGAAGCCGGGCTGCAGATGCGTAGCCGGGAGTACTACTCGGTCGGTGGTGGCTTCGTGGTCGACGAGGATGCCGCCGGCCAGGACCGGATCGTCGAGGACAGCACCGTGCTGGCCTACCCGTTCCGCACCGCCAAGGAACTGCTCGCCCACTGCAGCGAACAGCACCTGTCGATCAGCCAGGTGATGCTGGCCAACGAAGCGGCCTGGCGGCCCGAGGCCGAGACCCGCGAAGGGCTGCTGCACATCTGGCAGGTCATGCAGGATTGCGTCGAAGCCGGTTACCGTCACGAAGGCATCCTGCCCGGCGGGCTCAAGGTCAAGCGGCGTGCACCGGCGCTGTATCGCCAGCTCAGCCGTCACCCCGAAGCCAGCCTGCGCGATGCGCTGTCGGTGCTCGACTGGGTCAACCTCTACGCCCTGGCGGTGAACGAGGAGAACGCCTACGGCGGGCGGGTGGTCACCGCGCCGACCAATGGCGCGGCGGGCATCGTCCCGGCGGTGCTGCACTACTACATGCGCTTCATTCCCGGTGCCAACGAGGACGGGGTCGTGCGCTTTCTGCTCACGGCTGCGGCCATCGGCATCTTGTACAAGGAAAACGCCTCGATCTCCGGTGCCGAAGTCGGCTGCCAGGGCGAGGTGGGTGTGGCGTGCTCCATGGCGGCCGGCGCTTTGTGCGAGGTCATGGGCGGCAGCCCGCAGCAGGTGGAGAACGCCGCCGAGATCGGCATGGAACACAACCTGGGCCTGACCTGCGACCCCATTGGCGGGTTGGTCCAGGTGCCTTGTATCGAGCGCAACGCCATGGGCTCGGTCAAGGCGATCAACGCGGTGCGCATGGCCTTGCGTGGCGACGGGCAACACTATGTCTCGCTCGACAAGGTCATCCGCACCATGCGCCAGACCGGCGCGGACATGAAAAGCAAATACAAGGAGACCGCCCGCGGCGGTCTGGCCGTCAACATCATCGAATGTTGACCCGAATAACAACGAGGAACCATCGATGTCCGAAACACTGCACAAGACCCCATTGCACGCCCTGCACCTGGAACTGGGCGCCCGCATGGTGCCGTTCGCCGGCTATGACATGCCGGTGCAGTATCCACTGGGCGTGCTCAAGGAGCACCTGCACACCCGTGAACAGGCGGGCCTGTTCGACGTCTCGCACATGGGTCAGATCCGCCTGCGCGGCAGCGATGCCGCCAAGGCTCTGGAAACCCTGGTGCCGGTGGACATCATCGACCTGCCGGTGGGCATGCAGCGCTACGCCATGTTCACCAACGAGCAAGGTGGCATCCTCGACGACCTGATGGTCGCCAACCTGGGCGACGACGAGCTGTTCTTGGTGGTCAACGCCGCCTGCAAGGAACAGGACCTGGCTCACCTGCAAAAGCACATCGGCGGGCGCTGCGAGATCCAGGCGCTGTTCGAGGAGCGCGCCCTGCTGGCCCTGCAAGGCCCCGCTGCCGTCAAGGTGCTCGAGCGCCTGGCTCCGGAAGTGGCCGGCATGACCTTCATGCAGTTCCGCCCCGTCAACCTGCTAGGCACCGACTGCTATGTCAGCCGCTCGGGCTACACCGGTGAAGACGGCTACGAGATTTCGGTCCCGGTCGCCGCCGCCGAAGCCCTCGCCCGCCGCCTGCTGGCCGAGCCCGAGGTACAGCCGATCGGCCTGGGCGCACGCGACTCGCTGCGCCTGGAAGCCGGCCTGTGCCTGTACGGCCACGACATGAACACCTCCACGACGCCAGTCGAGGCCAGCCTGCTATGGGCCGTATCCAAGGTGCGCCGCGCCGAGGGCGCACGTGCCGGTGGTTTCCCGGGGGCCCACGCCATTTTCGAGCAACAACGGCAAAGCGTTGCCCGCAAGCGGGTTGGCTTGCTGCCGCAAGAGCGCACCCCGGTCCGCGAAGGGGCGCAGATCGTCGATGCCGACGGGCAGCCCGTCGGTGAAGTGTGCAGCGGCGGCTTCGGCCCGACACTCGGCGCCCCGGTCGCCATGGGCTATGTCGATAGCGAACATGCTGCACTCGATACCGCTTTGTTCGCTGTTGTGCGCGGCAAGCAGGTGGCCTTGAAAGTGAGCAAAATGCCATTCGTAGCGCAGCGTTACTATCGCGGTTGATAACCGGGGAGACAGGTTCTGCATATTCGTTTTCGAACCTGTCATATAACTTTTGGAACATGGCGCCAGGCCAGGCGCCATGCCGTTTCCGACAATTTTGTCGGTTATCGGCAAAAGCCGGGAATCCAGTGGTCCGCAGGGCTTGTTTTTCTCGCTGGAGTTAGCGTAGAGTCATTGCACTGTGTTTGCATGGGTCGCAACAGTTCGTGACCTGGGCCAGTAGCTGAATCTGCTACAACCCGTTCGACGTCTCTTACTTTCCTGCAACCCAGCCCGGTACTCTTTCATAACCTTTAGATATGAAAGAAACTGTCATCAAAATTTAAGCTTCATAGGAAACAAGACAATGGCTGAGCGTCAGAACGGTACCGTCAAGTGGTTCAATGACGAGAAAGGTTACGGCTTCATCACCCCAGAAAGCGGTCCGGATCTGTTCGTGCACTTCCGTGCCATCGAAGGCAACGGCTTCAAGAGCCTGAAAGAAGGCCAGAAGGTCACCTTCGAAGCAGTGCAAGGCCAGAAAGGCATGCAGGCTGACAAGGTTCAGGTCGCCGGCTAAGCCCGATCCCGACTTCAAAAAGCCCCTGCCATGTGCAGGGGCTTTTTTTTGCCCGTAGAATAGCCGCTTCGCCATATGGAGCTGCCCCTGCATGTCCAAGCCTCTGCTCGCCCCCCAAGGCGACTTCCCACCGGTCGGCCTGGGCCGCCGCCTGGCTGCGATGTTCTATGACTTCCTGCTGTGCACCGCGCTGCTGATCGTCACCGCCGGCCTCTACAAGCTGGTGCAGATGGCGATCATCGGCGAGGCGCGCATGCGCGAGTTGACCGATGCTGGTGCGCTGGACGGCGACCCGCTGCTGTCGACGATCCTGCTGTTCGCCCTGTTTGGCTTCTTCGCCAAGTTCTGGACCCACGGTGGCCAGACCCTGGGCATGCAGGTATGGGGCGTACGGGTGCAGAACGCCGACGGCAGTGCCATCAGCCTGTGGCAGGCGTTGTTGCGCTTCGTGGTGGCCATCGCGTCGTGGCTGTGCCTGGGCCTGGGCTTCCTCTGGGCGCTGGTCGACAAGCGCAAGCGTGGCTGGCACGACATTTATTCAGAAACCCAGTTGGTGCGGGTGCCCAAGCGCAAGTGAAACCTACCAACCTGTAGGAGCGTGCAAGAGCATTGCCTGCCGGCACAAAAAAGCCGACCCTGAGGTCGGCTGCACTTGGGGCTGCTACGCAGCCCATCGCTGGCAAGCCGGCTCCCACAGGCCCGTGCTGCCCTGGAGGCTTGTGGGAGCCGGCTTGCCGGCGATGGGCGTGCAGCGCACCCGCGTCCTTAACTGATAGGCACTACCCCGCCCGGCGCAACAACCACACACCCGCCAGCGCACAGATCCCGGCCGGGATCACCACCGCCAGCAGCGGTGGGAAGCCGAACACCTGGCTCGATGGCCCCAGCAGGTCCTGGCCGATGCGGAACACGAAGCCCACCAGCACGCCGGTGAACACCCGTTGGCCGAGGGTCACCGAACGCAGCGGGCCGAAGATGAAGGAAATCGCCATCAGCACCAGGGCCGCGGTGACCACCGGCTGCAACACCTTGGTCCAGAATGCCAGCCAGTAACGGGCATTGTTCAGGCCTTGCTCGGACAGGTAGTGGATGTAATCCCACAGGCCGGTGATCGACAGCGACTCGGGCGCCAGGATCACGGTGTTGAGCAGTTGCGGTGTCACCGAAACGTCCCAGCGTTCCTGAGGGGTCTTCACCACCTCGGTGTGGTCGCCACGGAAATGGGTAGTGGCGACGTCGCTGAGGATCCAGTGATCCTGGTTGTACTGCGCCCGGCGCGCGAAGCTCGAGGTCACGATGTGACGCTCGGCATCGAAGCGATAACGGGTCACGCCCAGCAGCAGGCCATTGGGCTGCACCGAGTTGATGTGCACGAACTCCTCGCCCTGGCGGTGCCACATGCCACGCTTGGAGCTCTGGGCGTCGCCGCCACCCTGGGCCAGCGAGCGGTCGGCCTGGGCCTTGTTCTCGGTGACCGGGGCCACGTACTCGCCGATCAGCAAGCCGACCAGCATGAGCACCAGCATCGGCTTCATCACCGCCCAGACAATGCGCCCGATCGACACGCCGGCAGCGCGCATGATGGTCAGCTCGCTGCTGCTGGCCAGGCTGCCCAGGCCGATCAGGCAGCCGATCAGCGCGGCCATCGGCAGCATCTCGTACAACCGGCGCGGCGCGGTCAGCAACACGAAACGGCCGGCGTCCATCACCGTATAGGTGTTGCTCAAGTCGCCCATCTCGTCGATGAAGGCGAACAGCGAAGCCAGGCCGAGGATGATCCCCAGCACCGCCAGGATGGCCAGCAGCACGCTCTGGCCGATGTAGCGATCCAGCTTAGCCATGGGCCACCTCCGAACGACGGGCGGCGAGCTTCAGGCGCAGTGGCTCCCAGTACATCAGGCCCAGGCCGATCAGCAGGAACAGCCCATGCACCCACCACATGCCCAGGGCGATCGGGATCTTGCCCTTCTCCAGGGCGCCGCGTACGGAAATCAGCATCGTCAGGTAGGCCATGTACAGAAGAATCGCCGGCAGCAGCTTGAGGAAACGGCCCTGGCGCGGGTTGACGCGCGACAGCGGCACGGCCAGCAAGGTCACCACGAAGACCAGCAGCGGCAGCGACAGGCGCCACTGCAGCTCGGCCTGCTCGCGCAGCGCCTTCTTGCCGAACAGCTCGGAGGTGGGGATGGCCTCGCGGTCGGTCACTTCCTCGCTGACCTCGGGCTTGGGCAGCAGCACGCCATAGGTGTCGTACTTGATCGCGCGGTAGTCGGCCTGGCCCGGGTTGCCGTCGTAGCGGTAGCCGTTTTCCAGGATCAGGTAGCGATTGCCGTCGGCCTGCACTTCCTGATGACCCTTCTCGGCGACCAGCACCGAAGGCGCACGGTCCTTGGTCTTGTCCTGGTTGAAACGCTTCTCGGAGATGAACACGCCGCTCAGGTTGATGCGATCGTCGGTCAGCTCTTCGGTGTAGGTCACCCGCGAGCCGTCGCGCAGGGTCTGGAAGCGCCCAGGCACCAGGGTATCGAATTCGGTCAGGGCGTCCTGCTGGTTGATGATCTGCTGCACCTGGGCCACGCCCTGGGGGGCCAAGCTCAGGCTCAGCCAGGCCACCAGCAGGGCGACCAGCCCGGCCGGGGCCAGGGTCAGCAGTAGCAGGCGCTGCTGGCTCATGCCGGTGGCCGAGAGGACGGTCATCTCGCTTTCCAAGTAGAGCCGGCCGTAGGCCAGGAGAATGCCGAGGAACAGGCCCAGCGGCAGGATCAGCTGCAGGAAGCCCGGCAGGCGGAAGCCCATGATCAGGAACAGCACGCTCGGGTCGAGCACGCCCTGGGCGGCCTGGGCCAGGTACTTGATGAAGCGCCCGCTCATGATGATCACCAGCAGCACGGCGCTGACGGCGCTCAAGGTCACCAGGACCTCGCGGGACAGATAACGGAAGACGATCAAACCAGACACTCCTGGGTTGTCAGGGGCGCAAAGCCATTCAAGGGCTTCGGACAGCCAAGACCTATGCCGGTTCGCCGAAGGCGAACCTCCATGTAAAGTGCGCGCATTATCCTGTGATTGGCAGTGCCTGTCACTTGGCCGCGCATGACGGCGCATGTCGGGGTTGTCATCGAGGTTGCCGCAGGCTCAAACTGGCAGCTTTTCCACTGGCACGCGAGCACGCGGCCAGGCCCGTTTCGAGCGTGTGCACGAGACCGCGCCAACTGACTGATCATTCGGGGACCCTGACATGGAACTGGTTGTAAAAAGTGTAGCCGCCGCCTCCTTGAAAACCGCCACCTTGGTACTGGCCGTTAGTGAAGGACGCAAGCTCGGCGAAATCGCCAAGGCCGTCGACCAGGCCAGCAGCGGTGCCATCAGCGCCGTGCTCAAGCGTGGCGACCTGGCCGGCAAGCCCGGCCAGACCCTACTACTGCACAGCCTGCCAGGCCTCAAGGCCGAGCGCGTGCTGCTGGTGGGCAGCGGCAAGGAAGCGCTGGGCGATCGCGCCTGGCGCAAGTTGGTCGCCAGCGTCGCCGGCGTACTCAAGGGCCTGAACGGCGGCGACGCGGTACTGGCCCTGGATGATGTCAGCGTCACCGGCCGCGATGCCCACTACAGCAAGTACCGCCTGTTGGCCGAGACCCTGCTCGACGGCGAATACGTGTTCGACCGCTTCAAGAGCCAGAAGGCCGAGCCCCGCGCGTTGAAGAAGATCACCCTGCTGGCCGACAAGGCCGGCCAGGGCGAAGTCGAACGCGCCGTGAAACACGCCAGCGCCATCGCCGCCGGCATGTCCTTCACCCGCGACCTGGGCAACCTGCCGCCGAACCTGTGCCACCCAAGCTTCCTGGCCGAGCAGGCCAAGGAACTGGGCAAGGCGCACAAGAATCTCAAGGTCGAGGTCCTGGACGAGAAGAAGATCAAGGACCTGGGCATGGGGGCCTTCTATGCCGTGGGCCAGGGCAGCGACCAGCCGCCACGCCTGATCGTGCTCAACTACCAGGGCGGCAAGAAGAGCGAGAAGCCATTCGTGCTGGTCGGCAAGGGCATCACCTTCGACACCGGCGGCATCAGCCTCAAGCCCGGTGCCGGCATGGATGAAATGAAATACGACATGTGCGGCGCCGCCAGCGTGTTCGGCACCCTGCGTGCAGTGCTGCAACTGCAGCTGCCGATCAACCTGGTGTGCCTGCTGGCCTGCGCCGAGAACATGCCCAGCGGCGGCGCCACCCGCCCGGGTGACATCGTCACCACCATGAGCGGCCAGACCGTCGAGATCCTCAACACCGACGCCGAAGGCCGCCTGGTGCTGTGCGACACCCTGACCTACGCCGAGCGCTTCAAGCCCCAGGCAGTGATCGACATCGCCACCCTGACCGGCGCCTGCATCGTCGCCCTGGGCAGCCACACCTCGGGGCTGATGGGCAACAACGACGACCTGGTCGGCCAGTTGCTCGACGCCGGCAAGCGCGCCGACGACCGCGCCTGGCAGCTGCCGCTGTTCGACGAGTACCAGGAGCAGCTGGACAGCCCGTTCGCCGACATCGCCAACATCGGCGGGCCGAAGGCCGGCACCATCACCGCCGGTTGCTTCCTGTCGCGCTTCGCCAAGGCCTACGACTGGGCACACCTGGACGTTGCTGGCACCGCGTGGATCAGCGGCGGCAAGGACAAGGGCGCCTCGGGCCGCCCGGTCCCGCTGCTGACCCAGTACCTGCTCGACCGCGCCAACGCCTGATGCCTCCAGGCCGGTGGCGTTCGCGCGCCATCGGCTGGCAGACCTGACCATGAGCAAAGTCGACTTCTACATCCTGCCCACCGACGACTTGGCGGCACGCCTGGATTTCGCCTGCAAGTTGTGCGAGAAGGCCTGGCGCCTCGGCCACCGGGTCTACCTGCACTGCCAGGATGCCGAGCAGCGTGCCGCGCTGGACGAGCGCCTGTGGCGTTTCAAGGGCGAAGCCTTCGTGCCCCATGACCCAGCCGAGGCCCATGCCGACGCCGTGGTGGCCCTGGGGCTGGGCGACGATGCCGGCACCCACCATGACCTGCTGATCAACCTGGGGGCCGACGTGCCTGGGTTCGTCAGTCAGTTCGAACGGGTGGCCGAGATCGTCGTCGAGGCTCCGGCCGTCCGCCAGGCTGCTCGGGAGCGATTCCGTTTCTACCGTGAACGGGGCTATGCTCTGCAAGACCACCGCTTACAGCGACTTTGACGATGATGGACAAGCATTCCCCCCTACCTGACTCCGCGCATCTGCTCGACGACCTCGAATCGATCCGCCAGTTGCTGGGCGACGCCGACCTGCAACCGCCGCTGCTGACCGAAACGGTCGAGCAGATCCCCCTGCTGCTCGACGAACCGGCCGGCAACACGGCGCCGCCCACCGAAGCCACACCAGCGGTGGACGAGGACGACCCGCAGACCCGCCGCCAGGACACCCTGCTGCATCTGGAAGCTGACCTGCGCGCCGCCGCCCAACAGATCATGCAAGACGTGATCAACGATTTCACGCCGCACATCGAGAACGAGATCAAGCGCCGCCTGGATGCGCGCATGGAACGGCTGATCAAGCGTTCGGAATGATGCCCTGGGGCCGCCTTGCGGCCCTTTCGCGGCACAAGGCCGCTCCTACAGGGACCGTGGCGTCTGTAGGAACGGCCTTGTGCCGCGAAAGGGCTGCAAAGCAGCCCCTGCCCCTGTCGCCTCGAACCCCCACCTTGGTTATACTTCCCGGCTTTCCCGAATTAATGCCATAGGGTCCCGCCGCGCATGGATAAGACCTACCAGCCGCACGCCATCGAAACTTCCTGGTACAACACCTGGGAGTCCGAGAACTATTTCGCCCCACAAGGTGCAGGCGAGTCCTACACCATCATGATCCCGCCGCCGAACGTGACCGGCAGCCTGCACATGGGCCATGGCTTCAACAATGCGATCATGGACGCCCTGATCCGCTTCCGCCGCATGCAGGGTCGCGACACCCTGTGGCAGCCGGGCACCGACCACGCAGGCATCGCCACCCAGATGCTGGTGGAGCGCCAGCTCGAGGCCAAGGGCCAGAACCGTCATGACCTGGGCCGCGAAAAGTTCCTGGAGAAGGTCTGGGAGTGGAAAGAGCAGTCCGGTGGCAACATCAGCCGCCAGATCCGTCGCCTGGGCTCGTCGGTAGACTGGAGCCGTGAACGCTTCACCATGGACGACGGCCTCTCCGAGGCGGTCAAGGAAGCCTTCGTACGCCTGCATGAAGACGGCCTGATCTACCGCGGCAAGCGCCTGGTCAACTGGGACACCAAGCTCCACACCGCCATCTCCGACCTCGAAGTGGAAAACCACGACGAGAAGGGCCACCTGTGGAATCTGCGCTACCCGCTGGCCGATGGCGCCAAGACCGCCGAAGGCAAGGACCACCTGGTCGTCGCCACCACCCGTCCGGAAACCCTGCTCGGCGATGCCGCCGTCGCGGTCAACCCGAACGACGAACGCTACCAGGCCCTGATCGGCAAGTTCGTCGAGCTGCCCTTGGTGGGCCGCCGCATCCCGATCATCGCCGACGACTACTGCGACCCGGAGTTCGGCACCGGCTGCGTGAAGATCACCCCGGCCCACGACTTCAACGACTATGAAGTCGGCAAGCGCCACAACCTGCCGCTGCTCAACATCTTCGACAAGAACGCCCTGGTGCTGGCAAGCGCCCAGGCCTTCAACCTCGACGGCAGCGTCAACGAGAACATCGACACCACCCTGCCCGCCCAATACGCCGGCCTCGACCGTTTCGTCGCGCGCAAGCAGATCGTCGCCGACCTGGACGCCCAGGGCCTGCTGGTCAGCATCGACGACCACGCCCTGAAAGTACCGAAGGGCGACCGCTCCGGCACCGTCATCGAGCCGTGGCTGACCGACCAGTGGTACGTTTCCACCAAGCCGCTGGCCGAGCCTGCCATTGCCGCCGTGGAAGACGGCCGCATCCAGTTCGTGCCCAAGCAGTACGAGAACATGTACTTCTCCTGGATGCGTGACATCCAGGACTGGTGCATCAGCCGCCAGCTGTGGTGGGGCCACCGCATCCCGGCCTGGTACGACGAGGCCGGCCAGGTCTATGTCGGGCGCAACGAAGCCGAGGTGCGCGCCAAGCACAACCTGGGCGCCGACGTGGCCCTGCGCCAGGACGACGACGTACTCGACACCTGGTTCAGCTCGGGCCTGTGGACCTTCTCCACCCTGGGCTGGCCGGAACAGACCGAGTTCTTGAAGAAATTCCACTCCACCGACGTGCTGGTGACGGGCTTCGACATCATCTTCTTCTGGGTCGCCCGGATGATCATGCTGACGATGCACCTGATCAAGAACGAGGACGGCACCCCGCAGGTACCGTTCAAGACCGTCTACGTCCATGGCTTGGTGCGTGATGGCCAGGGCCAGAAGATGTCCAAGTCCAAGGGCAACGTGCTCGACCCGCTGGACATCGTCGACGGCATCACCCTCGACGCCCTGCTGGAAAAACGCACCAGCGGCATGATGCAGCCCAAGCTTGCCGAGAAGATCGCCAAGCAGACCAAGGCCGAGTTCCCGGAAGGTATCGCCAGCTACGGCACCGATGCCCTACGCTTCACCTTCTGCTCGCTGGCCTCCACCGGCCGCGACATCAAGTTCGACATGGGCCGCGTCGAAGGCTACCGCAACTTCTGCAACAAGATCTGGAACGCCGCCCGCTACGTGCTGGACAAAGGCGAAGACTGCGGCCAGAACGGCGAGGCCTACGAGCTGTCGCTGGCCGACCGCTGGATCATCTCGCAGCTGCAGCGCACCGAGGCCGAGGTCACCCGTCAGCTCGAGCAGTTCCGCTTCGACCTGGCCAGCCAGGCCCTGTACGAGTTCATCTGGAACCAGTACTGCGACTGGTACCTGGAGCTGTCCAAGCCGGTGCTCTGGGACGAGAACGCTCCGGTCGAGCGCGCCCGCGGCACCCGTCGCACCTTGGTACGCGTGCTGGAAGTGGCCCTGCGCCTGGCTCACCCGTTCATGCCGTTCATCACCGAGGAGATCTGGCAGCGCATCGCGCCGCTGGCCGGTATCGACGGCAAGACCATCATGCTGCAACCGTGGCCGGTGGCCAACGAGAGCCGCATCGACACCGCCGCCGAAGGCGACATCGAGTGGCTGCAGCAGCTGATGGTCGGCCTGCGCAACATCCGCGCCGAGATGAACATCGGCCCAGGCAAGCCGCTGCCGCTGTTCCTCAAGAACGCCAATGCCGACGACCAGCGTCGCCTGCAGGAGAACGAGGCACTGCTCAAGAAGCTGGCCAAGGTCGAGTCGTTCACCGTACTGGGCGAGCAGGACGAAGCGCCACTGTCGGCCACCGCACTGGTGGGCGACCTGCAGGTACTGGTGCCGATGGCCGGCCTGATCGACAAGGATGCCGAGCTTGCGCGTCTGAACAAGGAAATCCAGCGCCTGCAAGGCGAAGTCCAGCGCGTGGGCGGCAAGCTGTCCAACGCTGCGTTCGTCGACAAGGCCCCGCCTGCCGTGATCGAGAAAGAGCGCGCCAAGCTGGCCGAGTCCGAGCAGGCCCTGGCCAACCTGACCGAGCAGCATGCGCGGATTGCAGCGCTGTAACATCGAGTGAAGCCATAGCGGGCTGCTTTGCAGCCCATCGCCGGCAAGCCGGCTCCCACAGGTAACGTGCAGACCCTGAACCTTGCACTGACCTGTGGGAGCCTGCTTGCCGGCGATGCTTTTTCAGGACCCTACCATGACCCAGAAACCCACCCTGCACCCGCGCAACCGACACAAGGGCCACTACGACTTCCCCAGCCTGATCAAGGCCCACCCGGACCTTGCCCGCTTCACCATCACCAACCCCTACGGCAAGCCCAGTATCGACTTCGCCAACCCCGAGGCGGTGCGGGTGTTCAACCGTGCCCTGCTCAAGGCCCAGTACGGCGTCCAGCACTGGGACATCCCGGCCGACTACCTGTGCCCGCCGATCCCAGGCCGGGCCGACTATATCCACGTGCTGGCCGACCTGCTGGCCGAAGATTGCGGCGGTGCCATCCCCCGCGGCCCCCAGGTGCGTGCGCTGGACATCGGCGTCGGTGCCAACTGCATCTACCCGTTGCTCGGCCACAGCGACTACCGCTGGCGCTTCCTCGGCTCGGACATCAACCCAATCGCCCTGGCCTCGGCCAAGGCGATCGTGCAGGCCAATGGCCTGGCCAAGGTGATCACCCTGCGCCAGCAAGGCAACCCACGGCATATCCTCGACGGCCTACTGCAAAGCGATGAGCGTTTCGATGTGACCCTATGCAACCCGCCCTTCCATGCCTCCCGGGACGAAGCCACCCGTGGCAGCCAACGCAAGTGGAAGAACCTGGGCAAGCAGGACCCCAAGCGCAAGCTACCGGTCCTGAACTTCGGCGGGCAGAACAATGAGCTGTGGTGCGAAGGTGGCGAGATTCGTTTCGTCACCCAACTGGTGGGCGAGAGCGTGCCGTACGGGGAACAGGTGCTGTGGTTCACCAGCCTGGTGTCGAAGGCCAGCAACCTGCCGGGTATCGAGGCGGCCCTGAAAAAAGCAGGGGCGAAGGCGCAACGTGTCGTCGCCATGGGCCAGGGCCAGAAGCAGAGCCGCATGGTCGCCTGGAGTTTCCAGGACGACGCCGCTCGCCAGGCCTGGCATGCCCGGCGCGAGGGCAAACCGCAGGCATGAAAAAACCGCGCCCAGGCAAGCCGGGCGCGGTTCGTTCAACGCATCAACGTCTTACTTGTTGACGGCGTCGTTCAGGACCTTGGCAGGTACGAACTTGACGACTTTCTTGGCAGCGATTTCGATGGCAGCGCCAGTCGAAGGGTTGCGGCCGGTACGGGCAGGACGCTCGGAGACTTTCAGCTTGCCGATGCCTGGCAGGGTGATTTCAGCGCCGTTTTCCAGTTGGTCGGCGACGATCTGGCCCAGTTGCTCCAGGGCGTTACGCGCGGTGGTCTTCGGCGCGTCGATGGCTTCGGCGATATCGGCAATCAGTTGGTCTTTGGTCAATGCCATGGTGGTGTTCCTTCCCTATCAAATTCAGTGATTATGCAGTGTGCCAGGTCGTAATCGGGCCAGCCCTGGGCGGCCAGGCGGGCCGCGCCAATCGCGTATGTAGATACGAAAATCGGCGTTTGGTTCGACACGGCCAAGCGATCTGCCGGCAATGCGCCACCCAAGGGGCGCAAGACCGCGCAAAGCTACCACAGGAATGGATAAATATCCGCTGCCGGCTTCGATTTAATGCAGGTTTTTCGGGGGGTTTAGCGGAAAACGCAAAAAATTGAACAAAAAACGAACAAAAGACATTTCTGCCAACATCTGGCCACTGCATCGCCCCTGCCCTGGGTTAAACTGGGCGACTTTGCAGCGCGGTCCGCCACCGCCCGACACCTATTCGAGATATCCATGCCAATCCGTCATTGCATCGTTCACCTGATCGACAAGAAACCCGATGGCAGCCCCGCAGTATTGCACGCGCGCGAGTCCGAACTCGCCGCCTCCGACGCCATCGAAAACCTGCTGGCCGACCTCAACGACAGCTATAACGCCAAGCAGGGCAAGGCCTGGGGCTTCTTCCACGGCGAGTCCGGTGCCTACCCGCTCAGCGGCTGGCTGAAGCAGTACCTGGACGAGGAAAAGGACTTCACCGCCTTCAGCCGTATCGCCGTCGAGCACCTGCAAAAGCTGATGGAGGAATCCAACCTCTCCACCGGTGGCCACATCCTCTTCGCCCATTACCAGCAAGGCATGACCGAGTACCTGGCCATCGCCTTGCTGCACCACAGCGAAGGCGTGGCGGTGAATGCCGATCTCGACGTCACCCCGTCGCGCCACCTGGACCTCGGCCAACTGCACCTGGCGGCGCGTATCAACCTCTCGGAATGGAAGAACAACCAGAACTCCAAGCAGTACATCTCGTTCATCAAGGGTAAGAACGGCAAGAAGGTCTCGGACTATTTCCGCGACTTCATCGGCTGCCAGGAAGGCGTGGACGGCCCCGGTGAAACCCGCACGCTGCTCAAGGCCTTCAGCGACTTCGTCGAGAGCGAGGACCTGCCCGAGGAAGCGGCCCGGGAAAAAACCCAGACCCTGGTCGACTACGCCACCACCCAGACCAAACTGGGCGAGCCGGTGACCCTGGAAGAACTGTCGAGCCTGATCGACGAGGACCGCCCGAAGGCCTTCTACGACCATATCCGCAACAAGGACTACGGCCTGTCGCCAGAGATCCCGGCGGACAAACGCACCCTCAACCAATTCCGCCGCTTCACCGGCCGGGCCGAAGGCCTGTCGATCAGCTTCGAGGCTCACCTGCTCGGCTCGAAGGTGGAGTATGACGAGGAAGCCGGCACCCTGATCATCAAGGGCCTGCCGACCCAGCTGGTCGATCAGCTCAAGCGCCGCAAGGATTGAGGCTGCGCCCTATCGCCGGCAAGCCGGCTCCCACCTGCGCTGCGCTGCCTCCAGAGACACCGCCGCACCTGTGGGAGATCCAGCCCTTCGGGCGCTGATCCTTTGAGGGAGCGGCTTGCCGGCGATGGCGCTGACGCCCTCTAACGTTCAGCCCCCTCGGCATAGGCCGCCACCAGGGCTTCCTTGGCCGACTTGCGCAGCTTCTTCACCAGGCGCTCCTGGCGCAATGCCTCGGCCTTGTCCGGCCACTGCTCGACATAGACCAGCGCCTGGGCTGGGCTGGTCTTGAAATAACGCGCCCCCTGTCCCTTCTGGTGCTTCAGAAAGCGCCGCTGCGGGTCATCGCTGATACCGCAATACAGCGAACCATTGGCGGCACGCACCAGGTAGACGTACCACGGCTTGGGGTTGGGGGGAGGAAGTGTCTCGCTCACAGCGTCGTTCAGGGCCACCAGGAAAGCTGCCAGCTTACTCGCTCAACGCGCTTGCTGAAACGCCCGGAGCCCCTTGAATGCCTGCAGGCGCACCTTGTTCTGCAACATTGGCGACCAGCCCAGCAACAGGCCAGGCAACCCTAGGGTCTGGCGGGACCAGCGCCAGAAATCGAAACCGTCGTCATGCTGCAGGATCAGGCCGTCGCGAATGACGAAACGCGCCTGGATGTCGTTGACCACCGTGCGCCCGGTCTGGCTGAACAGGTAACGCGCCACCCAATGCGCACTGGCGCTGTCCTGATTGGCCTGAACGTGGTCGAAAGTCAGCGAGAAATCCTTGGCTCGTGTGGTCAGCATCCGCCACATATCGCCGACGTCCTGGCCGCGCAAGGTGCCGAACACCGGGTCGCTGAAAGTAATGTCTTCGCTGTAGCAAGCCACCATGGACTCGGCATCCAAGCGCTGGAAAGCCTGGTAGAAACGGGTGATCAGTGCTTGGTTGGCATCGCTCATGGCGCAATCCGTCGAGAAGTGGAAGCTCGAACGATAATCCGTGACGCGCGCTGGCGCCATGCCCATTCGAGCCTTCGATGCCCCCATCGAAGAAAAGGCCTACACCCGCTCGCTGGTTACCTGCACATGCAAGGCCCGCCCAGCCCCAAGGCCGAACACGATGGCCCCGACGCCCAAGGCTGCGAAGATCCACCCCACGGCAGACCAGCCGCCGGTCAGGTCATGCACCAACCCCACCGCGAAGGGGCCCATGGAGGCCAGTGTGTACCCTACCCCCTGGGCCATGCTCGACAGGTTCGCCGCGACATGGGCATCGTTCGAACGCAACACGATCAAGGTCAATGCCAGGGCGAAGGTACCGCCCTGCCCCAGGCCAAGCACGACCGCCCAGCCCCACAGACCCGAGAGTGGCGCATACAAGCACCCGAACAACCCCGCCAGGGTGATCAGCATGACGATGACGATGGCCAGGCGCTGGTCTTTGCCCCGGGTTGCCAGCCAAGGCGCGCTGAGCGAACTGACCAGTTGCACGATCACCGAGCCGGACAGCACCAGGCCCGCTTCTGTCGGGCTCAGGCCCCGGCCGATGAGAATCGACGGCAGCCAGCCGAAGACGATATAGGCCAACGACGACTGCAAGCCCATGTACAGCGTGACCTGCCAGGCCAGCGGATCACGCCACAGCCCCTTTACCCGATACGCCACCTTGTGCAAGCCATGCCCCCGGCGCGCCTGGGGCAGCCAGACCAGCATCGCCAGCAAGGCGGGCACCAGCCAGAACCCCAGGCCCAGGGCCCAGCTGTCGTCGAAGTATTGGGCCAGCGGCACGGTCGCTCCGGCCGCAAGGGCCGCTCCCAGGCACAGGGCCATGGTGTAGACACCGGTCAGGGTGCCGGCATGCCGAGGGAAGTCGCGCTTGACGATACCCGGCAGCAGCACACCGATGATTCCGATGCTGGCACCGGCCACCAGGCTGCCGAGAAACACCCCGGGCGCCCCCAAGGCACTGCGCACCAGGATCCCCAGCGCCAGGGCCAGCAGGATGCCGAGAATCACCCGCTCGCTGCCAAAACGGCGCGCCAGCACGGGGGCCAGCGGCGCGAACAGGCCGAGGCAGAGCACCGGCAGGGTGGTCAGCAAGCCCGCCTGGGACGCGCTCAGGCCCAAGCCTTCGGACACCTGCCCCAGCACCGGCGCCATGCTCGACAGGGCCGGGCGCAAGTTCAGCGCCACCAGTACCAGGCCAAGCAACAGCAACCAGGGTTTGTGCAGCACCACAGGCTGTTGCTGGACCTGTTCGTCGTCAGCCTCGGCGTCGATCAGCAGTTCGTCGAGCTCCGTCTCGTGGGGCGGGCCGGGGTGGGTCGTGCGTTCGTCCATGGGTTTCTCGTGGTCAGGGTTCGTTGAAGGCGAGGGTGATAGGGGCAGGCTTGTCCCGCGATCGGACCCATAACCCCACCATCAACCCCACTGAAGAAACAACGCCAATCGAGGCGTCGCCGCAAGCACCTACGCCTGAACCGCTGCCTTATCCAAGCGCATCGAGCAGTGCCTGGTTCATCTCCGGCGTGCCGATGGTAATCCGCAAGAACTGGGCGATCCGCGCTTGCTTGAAGTGTCGGACAATAACCCCCTGCTCCCGCAACCGCATCGCAATCCCCGCAGCATCCTGCTGCGGATGCCGAGCAAAGATGAAGTTGGCCGCCGAAGGCAGCACCTCGAAACCACGGTCGCGCAGTTCAGCGACCAACGCCTCGCGGCTGTCGATCACCTTGCGGCACGTCTCGTCGAAGTAGGCGCGGTCCTCGAACGCTGCCGCCGCCCCCACGATCGCCATGCGATCGAGCGGGTAGGAGTTGAAGCTGTTCTTGATCCGCTCCAGCGCCTCGATCAGGTCCGGGTGCCCCACCGCCAGGCCAACCCGCAGGCCGGCGAGGGAGCGCGACTTGGACAGCGTCTGGGTCACCAGCAGGTTGTCGTAGCGGCCCACCAGGCTGATGGCCGTTTCGCCGCCAAAATCGATGTACGCCTCGTCCACCACCACGACCGAATCAGGGTTGGCCTGCAGCAACTGCTCTACGGCCTGCAACGGCAGCAGACAACCGGTCGGCGCGTTAGGGTTGGGGAAGATGATGCCGGCATTGGGCTTGTTGTAGTCCGCGATGCGGATCTGGAACTGCTCGTCCAGTGCCACCGGCTCGAACGGGATGCCGTACAGGCCGCAGTACACCGGGTAGAAGCTGTAGCTGATGTCGGGGAACAGCAGCGGGCCGCCGTCATGCTGGAACAGGCCGTGAAAGATGTGCGCCAGCACTTCGTCCGAGCCGTTGCCGACGAAGACCTGCTGCGCCGTCACGCCGTAGTACTCGGCCACCGCCTGCTTGAGGCGATCGGCATTGGGGTCCGGGTACAGGCGCAGGTTGTCGTTCAGTTCCCCTTGCATGACCGCCAGTGCCTTGGGCGACGGGCCATAGGGGTTCTCGTTGGTGTTGAGCTTGACCAGGCGGGCCAGCTTGGGCTGCTCGCCCGGCACGTAGGGCACCAGGTCCTTGACGAAGGGGCTCCAGAATCGGCTCATGTTCAGTTCCCCTTGTTCTCGGTGAGGATGCGGTATTCGGCGCTGCGGGCGTGGGCAGTCAGCGACTCGCCACGGGCCAGGACCGACGCGGTGTGGCCCAGCTCGGAAGCGGCCTGCTCGGAGCAGAAGATGATCGATGAACGCTTCTGGAAGTCATACACCCCCAGTGGCGAGGAGAACCGCGCGGTACCGGAAGTGGGCAGCACGTGGTTGGGGCCGGCGCAGTAGTCGCCCAGGGCTTCGCTGGTGTGACGGCCCATGAAGATCGCGCCGGCATGGCGGATGTGCGGCAGCCAGGCTTGTGGGTCGGCCACCGACAGCTCCAGGTGCTCGGGCGCGATGCGGTTGGCGACGTCCATCGCCTGCTGCATGTCGCGCACCTGGATCAGCGCGCCACGGCCGTTGATCGACTTCTCGATGATCTCGGCACGCTCCATGGTCGGCAGCAGTTTGTCGATGCTCGCGGCGACGCGGTCCAGGAACGCAGCGTCCGGGCTGACCAGAATTGCCTGGGCGTCTTCGTCATGCTCGGCCTGGGAGAAGAGGTCCATGGCGATCCAGTCCGGGTCGGTCTGGCCGTCGCACACCACGAGGATCTCCGAAGGCCCAGCGATCATGTCGATGCCGACTTGGCCGAAGACGTGGCGCTTGGCGGTGGCCACGTAGATGTTGCCCGGGCCGACGATCTTGTCCACCTGGGGCACGCTCTGGGTGCCATAGGCCAGGGCCGCGACCGCCTGGGCGCCGCCGATGGTGAAGACACGGTCCACGCCGGCGATGCAGGCTGCGGCCAACACCAGTTCATTGACCTCGCCACGCGGGGTCGGTACCACCATCACCACTTCGCCGACCCCGGCGACCTTCGCCGGGATGGCGTTCATCAGTACCGACGACGGGTACGATGCCTTGCCGCCCGGGACATACAGGCCGGCACGGTCCAGCGGCGTGACCTTCTGGCCGAGCACGGTGCCGTCGGCCTCGGTGTACTGCCAGGAGTCCTGCTTCTGCCGTTCGTGGTAGCTGCGCACACGGTTGGCCGCAGTCTCCAGCGCCTGGCGCTGGGCCTCGGTGATGCGGGTCAGCGCCAGCTCCAGGCGCTCGCGGCCGAGGATCAGGTCGTCGATGCCCTTGGCCTCGACGCCATCGAAGCGCTGGGTGAATTCCACCAGGGCGGCATCGCCGCGCTCGCGCACGGCCTTGATGATGTCGAGCACGCGCTGGTTGACCGCGTCATCGGACACGCTTTCCCAGCTCAGCAGATGATCCAGATGTCGGGCGAAATCCGGGTCAGCAGCGTTGAGACGGGCAATTGCAGTGGACACGGTCATGGCGAGGGCCTCGTTTTATTGGCGAATGCTCAGGCGCCCTAGGCTACCAGTCCATCCGCGCGGGCACCCGAGAAAGTTGGCTATGACGCGGATAGACGGGCGCGACGAGAAGTCGCGCGCAAAGGTCAGCCGCGGTGTCGGGATTCGACGGCCTGGCGCAGGGTGTCGATCAGGCTCTGGATGCGGGCGTGCTGCATTTTCATGGAGGCCTTGTTGACCACCAGACGCGAGCTGATCGTGGCGATCAGTTCCTGGGGCTCCAGGCCGTTGGCACGCAAGGTATTGCCGGTGTCGACCACGTCGATGATCTTGTCGGCCAGGCCGATCAGCGGCGCCAGCTCCATCGAGCCGTACAGCTTGATGATATCGACCTGACGGCCCTGTTCGGCGTAGTAGCGCTTGGCTACATTGACGAACTTGGTGGCCACACGCAGCCGGCCCTTGGGCTCCGGCGCGCCTACGGCACCTGCGGTCATCAGCTTGCAGCGGGCGATCTGCAGGTCCAGGGGCTCGTAGAGGCCCTGGCCACCGTACTCCATCAGCACGTCCTTGCCGGCCACCCCGAGGTCGGCGGCGCCATGCTCGACATAGGTCGGCACATCGGTGGCGCGCACGATCAGCAGGCGCACGTCGTCCTGGGTCGTGGGGATGATCAGCTTGCGGCTCTTGTCCGGATTCTCGGTCGGCACGATACCGGCCTCGGCCAGCAATGGCAGGGTATCGTCGAGGATTCGGCCCTTCGATAGCGCGATGGTCAACATGGGAAACGTCGGTCCTTAAGCGGCTACTGCCGGCCAGGTCGTCGACCTGGCCGCCTATGATTCGCGTGTGGGAGCGGGCTTGCCCCGTGAACGGCAAGCTTCTTCACGGGCCAAGCCCGCTCTCGCACCTCAGATGACTAGCCCGGTACGCGGCGAATTTTCGCGCCCAGCATCTGCAGTTTTTCTTCGATGCACTCGTAACCACGGTCGATGTGGTAGATGCGATCGATCAGGGTATCGCCGTCGGCCACCAGGGCCGACAGGACCAGGCTGGCCGAAGCCCGCAGGTCGGTGGCCATGACCGGTGCGCCCTTGAGTGCCTTGACCCCGGTGACGATCGCGGTATTGCCCTCGACCTGGATCTGAGCGCCCATGCGGTGCATTTCGTAGACGTGCATGAAGCGGTTTTCGAAGATCGTCTCGATCACTGCGCCAGTGCCTTCGGCGATGGCGTTGAGCGAGATGAACTGCGCCTGCATGTCGGTCGGGAAGGCCGGGTACGGGGCGGTACGCAGGTTGACGGCCTTGGGCCGCTTGCCATGCATGTCCAGCTCGATCCAGTCTTCGCCGGCGGTGACTTCGGCACCGGCTTCCTTGAGCTTCTCCAGCACGGCCTCGAGGATGGTCGGATCGGTGTCCTTGACCTTCACGCGGCCACCGGTCACGGCAGCAGCGACCAGGTAGGTACCGGTCTCGATACGGTCAGGCATCACGCGGTAGGTGGCCGAGTGCAGGCGCTCGACACCGTCGATGACGATGGTGTCGGTGCCCGCGCCCTGGATCTTGCCGCCCATGGCGTTGATGAAGTTGGCCAGGTCGACCACTTCCGGCTCGCGCGCGGCGTTCTGCAGGACGCTGCGGCCCTTGGCCAGGGCAGCGGCCATCATGATGTTCTCGGTACCGGTCACGCTGACGGTGTCGAAGAAGAAGTGCGCACCACGCAGGCCACCCTCAGGGGCCTCGGCCTTGATGTAGCCGCCTTCGACCTCGATCTTCGCCCCCATGGCCTCCAGGCCACGGATGTGCAAGTCGACCGGGCGCGAACCGATCGCGCAACCACCGGGCAGGGCGACTTCGGCCTTGCCGAAACGGGCGACCATCGGGCCGAGCACCAGGATCGAGGCGCGCATGGTCTTGACCAGCTCGTAGGGTGCGACCAGGGTCTTGATGGTGCGCGGGTCGATTTCCACCGAGAGCTTCTCGTCGATCACAGGCTCGATGCCCATGCGACCGAACAGCTCGATCATGGTGGTGATGTCGTGCAGGTGCGGCAGGTTGCCCACGGTGACCGGGCCGTCAGCCAGCAGGGTCGCCGAGAGAATCGGCAGGGCGGCGTTCTTCGCCCCGGAAATGCGGATCTCGCCATCGAGACGCGCGCCGCCAGTGATAATCAGTTTGTCCATTGCAATCTCGCCGCCAACGTTGGCTCAGGTGCGCTCAGCCCAGGCTGCGCTGCTGAAAAATTTCATGGTTACCGCATGGATGCTGCCATCGGCGATCCACGGATTCAGGTGAGCATAGATCGCCTGCTGGCGCTTGACCGGGCTCTGGCCGGCCAGCTCGTCGCTGATCACGTTCAACTGGAAGTTGCAGCCTTCGCCTTCAACTTCGACCCGGGTTCCCGGCAATTTCTCTTCAAGGAAGCTTTTAACTTCTACGGCCTGCATGCTCAACCTCAATCGGCGCCCAGTGCGCGCGGGTCGGCCATCATACAAAAAAGCCCCTCGCCTGCGAAGCCCATGGTGGGGCCTGCTGACCGAGGGGCCATCTCTTGACGGCGAGCCATCAGCCCGCCAGCACTTCATCGAGGTCGTAGACCTCGGCGATATCGCGCATGTCGTCGGGCATGCCGCGCAGCTCCCAGCCCTTGCCTGCGGCCTGGGCATCACGGATGAAGCCCAGCAGCAGCGAGAGGCCGACGCTGGTGGAGCGGGCCACTGACGAACAATCGAACACCACCTTCGGTTCGCGACAGGCGGCGATCAGTGCCTTGCCTTCCTTGCGCAGGACCGGGCCGCTGCGGTAGTCCAGCACGCCGGCCAGGCGCAGGACGCCCGGCTCGGCCATGGTCACGCCGGTGTCGCTCATTTCACTTCCTTGTCGGGCGATTTGTCGGCAGCTTCCTTGGCCTTGGCCACTTCGCCGGCCCAGCCGTCGATGGTCTTGTCCAGGTCGTTGCCGTTGCGCTGCATGGCGTCGGCGAACTGGTCACGGAACAGCTTGCCGATGTTGATGCCATTGACGATCACGTTGCGCACCTTCCACTCGCCACCGAGCTTGACCAGGGTGTATTGCACCGGATAGACCGCACCGTTGTTGCCGGTGACCTTCATGCCGACGCTGGTGCGATCGCCTTCTTCACCCTTGGCCGGGTCGACGGTGATGCCCTGGTTGTTGTACTCGAGCAGCGCATTGCCATAGAACTGCATCAGGCTGCGCTTGAAGTTTTCCTGGAAGCGCTGCATCTGCTCAGGCGTAGCCTTGCGCGAGTACTTGACGGTCATGATGCTCTTGGAGATGCCGTCGGCATCGACCACAGGGCCCAGGATGCGGTTGAGGGCGTCGTAAAACGCCTGCGGGTTGCTCTTGTACTGCTCCTTGTTGGCCTTCAGGTCTGCCAGCAGCTCGCTGGTGGTGCCCTGTACCACGTCGCGGGCCGACTGACCCGGCGCGGCCATGGCCAGCAGGGGGAAGGCCGCCAGGAGAACCAGCAGGCCGCGTCGCAGGATCGAAATCATGGAAACTCCTTAATTAGCGGGTTGGGCTTCTTTGGGTTCCTTGCCCACGGTATTGAGCAGGAACTTGCCAATCAGATCTTCCAACACCAGCGCCGACTGGGTGTCATGGATGGTGGAGCCATCCTTGAGCACGTCTTCTTCACCGCCCACGCTGATGCCGATGTACTTCTCACCGAGCAGCCCCGCGGTCAGGATCGAGGCAGTGGAGTCGGTCGGCAGGTTGTCGACGTTCTTGTCCAGCTGCAAGGTCACCCGACCGGTATAGGAGTCGCGGTCCAGATCGATGGCCGTGACCTTGCCGATCGTCACACCGGCCATGGTCACTTTAGCTCTGACCGTCAAACCGGCGATATTGTCGAAGTACGCATAAACTTTATATGTGTCGCTGCTCGGGCTGGCGGACAGCCCGCTGACGCGCAGGGCCAGCAGCAGCAACGCCAGGATCCCGGCCAGGAGGAACAGGCCGACACCGATTTCCAGGGTGCGGTTTTGCATCAGAAATCTCCAAACATCAAGGCGGTCAGAATAAAGTCCAGACCCAGGACTGCCAACGAGGCGTAGACCACGGTCTTGGTGGTGGCACGGCTGATCCCTTCTGAGGTGGGCTCGCAGTCATACCCCTGGAATACGGCGATCCAGGTCACGACGAAGGCGAACACCAGGCTCTTGACCAGCCCGTTGAGCACGTCGTCGGTAAAGGAAACACTGTTCTGCATGTTGGCCCAGAACGAGCCTTCATAGACTCCCAGCCAGTCCACGGCGACCCAGGATCCACCCCAGATGCCGACCACGCTGAAGATCAGCGCCAGCAACGGCAGCGAGATGAACCCAGCCCACAGGCGTGGGGCGACGATGTACTTGAGCGGGTCGACGCCGATCATCTCAAGGCTCGACAACTGCTCGGTGGACTTCATGTTGCCGATCTCGGCGGTCAAGGCCGAACCCGCGCGGCCGGCGAACAGCAAGGCGGTGACCACAGGCCCCAGCTCACGCAGCAGGGTCAGGGCGATCATCTGCCCCACGGCCTGCTCGGAGCCGTACTTGGTGAGGATGCTGTAGCCCTGCAGCGACAGCACCATGCCGATGAAGACGCCGGAGACGACGATGATGGCCAGCGACAGCACGCCCACCGCATAGAGCTGCTTGACCAGCAGCTGGAAGCTGCCGCCGATGCCGCCGCGCCCGCCCAGGGCATGGCCAAGGAACAGGCAGGAACGGCCTAGCACGGCCAGAACGTCGATGGCCGCGCGGCCGAACAGGCGGATACGTTCGAGTACGGATTTTCTGCGCATCACCGCGCTCCCAGCAGGTCGGCGCGATAGTCAGGCGCAGGGAAGTGGAAAGGCACCGGGCCGTCCGGGTCGCCCTTCATGAATTGGCGGATACGCGGGTTGTCCGAGCCCATCAGCTCGTCGGGCGTGCCCTGCCCCAGCACCTGGCCATCCCCCACCACATAGATATAGTCGGCGATGCTCGCGGTTTCGGCCAAGTCGTGGGATACCACGATACTGGTGATGCCCAGGGCATCGTTGAGCAGGCGGATCAGGCGCACGAGCACGCCCATGGCGATCGGGTCCTGGCCGACGAACGGTTCATCGTACATGAGGATCTGCGGGTCCAGCGCGATCGCCCGGGCCAGCGCTACGCGGCGCTTCATGCCGCCGGAAAGTTCATCCGGCATCAGATCGATGGCACCGCGCAGGCCCACGGCCTGCAGCTTCATCAGGACGATGTCGCGAATCATCTCGTCCGACAGCTGGGTATGGACCCGCAATGGAAAGGCGACGTTCTCGAATACGTCAAGATCGGTGAACAGGGCGCCGCTCTGGAACAATACGCCCATCTGCTTGCGCGCATCGAACAGGTCGCCCCGCGACAGGGTCGGCAGGTTCTGCCCGGCGACCCAGACTTCGCCGCCCGAAGGGCGCAACTGTGCGCCCATCAGGCGCAACAGCGTGGTCTTGCCGCACCCGGAAGGCCCCATGATGCCGGTGACCTTGCCACGGGGGATGCGTATGTCCACATTGCTGAAAATGCTGCGCGAACCGCGCTTGAAGGAAACCCCCTTCAACTCGACCGCGTAGGCGCTATCCACACTCATCTAGACTCCTTGCGATGCAGCCTCGTCTCAATGGACGCCTGCCCTCTTCATGAAGGCACACGCGCCAACGGCGGGCCGAATAGCGGCGAACTATAGCACCGCTGCAAGGTGCGCCCCAAGGCCATCACGCAGGCTGTTCAGGCCAACGACAGCCAGTACGACAATCGATGGATGAGCCTTTCGTACATTGCAGCTATAATCGGCGCCTTTTTATCAGACATTGCTTTTCGACATGAGCCAATCCAGCGAGCTGATCCAATCCGCCCAGCGCACCCTGCGCCTGGAACTCGAAGCCGTAGAGGGCCTGCTGCCGCGTATCGACGACAACTTCGTCAAGGCCTGCGAGCTGATCCTGGCCAGCACGGGCCGGGTCGTCGTCCTCGGCATGGGCAAGTCGGGCCACATCGGCAACAAGATCGCCGCGACCCTGGCCAGCACCGGCACGCCGGCGTTCTTCGTGCACCCGGCCGAAGCCAGCCATGGCGACATGGGCATGATCACTCGTGATGACGTCATCCTGGCCCTGTCCAACTCCGGCAGCACCGCCGAGATCGTCACCCTGCTGCCGCTGATCAAGCGCCTGGGCATCCAGATGATCAGCCTCACCGGCAACCCCGACTCGCCCCTGGCCCAGGCCGCCGAGGTCAACCTCGACGCCAGCGTCGCCCAGGAGGCCTGCCCGCTGAACCTGGCACCCACCTCCTCCACCACCGCGGCCCTGGTCCTGGGCGACGCCCTGGCCATCGCGCTGCTCGAGGCTCGCGGCTTCACCGCCGAGGACTTTGCCTTCTCCCACCCGGGCGGTGCCCTGGGCCGTCGCTTGCTGCTGAAGGTGGAAAACGTCATGCACACCGGCGAGGCGCTGCCGATCGTGCAGCGTGGCACTCTGCTCAAGGACGCCCTGGTAGAGATGTCGCGCAAGAGCCTGGTGGGCATGACCGTGGTCCTGGAAGCCGACGGCCGCCTGGCCGGGGTGTTCACCGACGGCGACCTGCGCCGCGCCCTGGAACGCAACATCGACGTGCACAAGACCATCATCGACCAGGTGATGACCGTGCACGGCAAGACCGCCCGCGCCGAGATGCTCGCCGCCGAGGCCCTGCGCATCATGGAAGACAACAAGATCAACGCACTGGTGGTGGTCGACCAGAACGACCGCCCGACCGGCGCCTTGAACATGCATGACCTGCTGCGCGCAGGCGTGATGTGATGGAGGACAACACGATGAACCCGGATCTGCTGCAACGCGGCAAAGCCATCAAGCTGGCGGTCTTCGACGTCGACGGCGTGCTCACCGATGGGCGCCTGTACTTCCTCGAGGACGGCAGCGAGTTCAAGACCTTCAACACCCTCGACGGCCATGGCATCAAGATGCTCATGGCTTCGGGCGTGACCACCGCTATCATCAGCGGGCGCAAGACGCCGGTGGTCGAGCGCCGGGCCCGCAACCTCGGCATCCCACACCTGTTCCAGGGCCGCGAGGACAAACTTGTGGTGCTCGACGGCCTGCTCGCCGAACTGGGCCTAAGCTATGAACAGGTCGCCTACCTGGGCGACGACCTGCCCGACCTGCCGGTGATCCGTCGCGTAGGCCTGGGCATGGCAGTGGCCAGCGCCGCACCGTTCGTTCGCCAGCACGCCCATGGTGTGACCCAGGCCCGCGGCGGCGAAGGCGCAGCCCGAGAGTTCTGTGAATTGATCATGCAGGCCCAGGGCAACCTGGACGCTGCCAACGCCAACTACCTCTAAGGCCGCACATGTTCAGCAAGAAAGCCCGAAATATCGTGCTGCTCGGTGCGATCGCCGCACTGCTGGTGGCGGTCGGCTACTGGAACATCAGCCCCGAGAGCTTCCTCGACAAGCCCGTGGCCCAGGTCGACGAAAGCGCCATCGACTACTACGCGATCAACGCCCACAGCGTGCAGTTCATGCCGGACGGCAAGATGCAGTACGAGATGACCGCCGACAAGGTCGAGCACCTAAAGGCCAGCGAAGTCTCCCTGCTGACCAAGCCCGACCTGCACTTGTACCGCGGTACCCAGTACCCATGGCACGTGCAGAGCGAGCGCGCCGAGGTCAACCCGGACGGCACCGAGGTCGAACTCATCGAGAAGGTCCGCGTGGCCCGCACCGATGAAAAGCAGCGCGAAATGATCGTCACCACGTCCCGCATGACCGTGTTCCCGCAGAAGCAATATGCGCAGACCGAGCAAGCCGTTAGAATCGACGGCGCCGGTGGGACCACTACGGGCAAAGGAATGAAAGCGTATTTGAAAGACGGCAGGATGGACCTGCTGTCCAACGTAAGAGGACAGTATGAGGCTCGTTAAAACCCTCCCCTTTTTGCTCAGCCTGAGCGCGGCACTGGGAAGCGCGAGCGCCTTGGCCCTGCCCAACGATCGTGACCAGCCTATCCGCATCCAGGCCGACAACGCTCACCTGGACGACAAGCAAGGCGTAGCCACCTATACCGGCGACGTGATCATCACCCAGGGCTCGATGATGATCAAAGGCAACACCGTGACCATCACCCGCGCCGCCTCCGGCGATATCGACGTGGTCACCTCGGTGGGCAACCTGGCGTATTTCGAGCAGCAGCAGAGCACCGCCAAGCCCGACAAGATGAAAGGCTGGGCCGTGACCATCCAGTACCAGGCGCAGAAGGACATGGTGATCCTCACCGACCGCGCCAAGGTCGAGAACGAAGGCAACACCACCGAAGGCGAGAAGATCGTCTACAACACCAAGACCCAGGTGGCCACCGCCGGTCGTGGTGGCAATGTGACCTCGCCGCGTCAGCGCATCGACATGGTGATTCAGCCGAAGAAGAAGGCCGAGTAAATGGCAACCCTCAAAGCCCAGCACCTGGCCAAGAGCTACAAGGGCCGCCAGGTCGTCCGCGACGTCAGCCTGTCGATCGACAGCGGCCAGATCGTCGGCCTGCTCGGCCCCAATGGCGCCGGCAAGACCACCTGCTTCTACATGATCGTCGGCCTGGTCCGCGCCGACCAGGGCCGCGTGCTGATCGACAACCTGGATGTCAGCCACCAGCCCATGCATGGCCGCGCCCGCGCCGGCATCGGCTATCTGCCCCAGGAAGCCTCGATCTTCCGCAAGCTGTCGGTGGCCGACAACATCATGGCCATCCTCGAGACCCGCAAGGACCTCGACCGCGACGGCCGCCGCAAGGAGCTGGAAAGCCTGCTGCAGGAGTTCCATATCAGCCACATCCGTGACAACCTCGGCATGAGCCTCTCCGGTGGCGAACGCCGCCGCGTCGAGATCGCACGGGCCCTGGCCACCGCGCCGAAGTTCATCCTGCTGGACGAACCCTTCGCCGGTGTCGACCCGATTTCCGTGGGCGATATCAAGCAGATCATCCATCACCTCAAGGCCAAGGGTATCGGTGTACTGATCACCGACCACAACGTCCGCGAGACGCTCGATATCTGCGAGACCGCCTACATCGTCAACGATGGACAACTGATCGCCGAAGGCGATGCCGAGACGATCCTGGCCAACGACCTGGTCAAGGAAGTCTACCTGGGCCACGAGTTCCGACTCTGAGCCCGGAGTCTGCCTGGGCACTGCTGCAAATGTTGCAGTGCTCTAGGCAAACGCTACAATTTCAGGCATATAACTTGCTTAAAATTGGCGCCCCGGCGCCCTTCGTGTAGTGGATGGCGCATGCGCGCCGGCGAACAAGGTATTAAGCCCCAGCCATGAAACCATCGCTCGTCCTAAAAATGGGCCAGCAACTGACGATGACACCGCAGTTGCAACAGGCCATCCGTCTGCTCCAGCTCTCCACCCTGGACCTCCAACAGGAAATTCAGGAAGCGCTGGAATCCAATCCGATGCTCGAACGTCAGGAAGACGGCGACGACTTCGACAACAGCGACCCCATGGCCGACAACGCCGAGAGCAAGCCCGTCGCCGAAGCCCAGGACAACAGTTTCCAGGAAAGCACGGCCAACGCCGAAACCCTGGAAGAAGGCGAATGGAACGAACGCATCCCCAACGAACTGCCCGTGGACACGGCCTGGGAAGACATCTACCAGACCAGTGCCAGCAGCCTGCCGGCCAGCGATGACGACGAGTGGGACTTCACCACCCGCACCTCCACCGGCGAGAGCCTGCAGAGCCACCTGCTGTGGCAGTTGAACCTGGCACCGATGTCCGACACCGACCGGCTCATCGCCGTGACCTTGATCGACAGCATCAACGGCCAGGGTTATCTGGAGGACAGCCTCGAGGAGATCTGCGCAGGCTTCGACCCCGAGCTGGATATCGAACTGGATGAAGTGGAGGCCGTACTGCACCGCATCCAGCAGTTCGAGCCCGCCGGCATCGGTGCACGCAACCTCGGCGAATGCCTGTTGCTGCAACTGCGCCAGTTGCCAGCCAACACGCCGTGGATGGCCGAGGCCCAGCGCCTGGTCACCGATTTCATCGACCTGCTCGGCAGCCGCGACTACAGCCAGCTGATGCGCCGCATGAAGCTCAAGGAAGATGAACTGCGCCAGGTCATCGAACTGGTACAGAGCCTCAACCCGCGCCCAGGCTCGCAGATCGAGTCCAGCGAGCCGGAGTACGTGGTGCCGGATGTCATCGTGCGCAAGGACAACGACCGCTGGTTGGTGGAACTCAACCAAGAAGCGATCCCCCGCCTGCGGGTCAACCCGCAATACGCAGGTTTCGTCCGCCGCGCCGACACCAGCGCCGACAACACGTTCATGCGCAACCAGTTGCAGGAGGCGCGCTGGTTCATCAAGAGCCTGCAGAGCCGCAACGAAACGCTGATGAAGGTCGCCACGCAAATCGTCGAACACCAACGCGGCTTCCTCGATCAGGGCGACGAGGCGATGAAGCCGCTGGTACTGCATGACATCGCCGAAGCGGTGGGCATGCACGAGTCGACCATTTCCCGGGTCACCACGCAGAAATACATGCACACCCCGCGTGGCATCTACGAATTGAAATACTTTTTCTCGAGCCATGTGAGCACCTCCGAAGGCGGTGAATGCTCGTCTACGGCGATCCGCGCGATCATCAAGAAACTGGTTGCAGCGGAAAATCAGAAAAAGCCATTGAGTGACAGCAAGATCGCTGGTTTACTGGAGGCACAAGGCATCCAGGTAGCCCGTCGCACCGTCGCCAAGTACCGCGAGTCCCTCGGCATCGCACCGTCGAGCGAGCGCAAGCGACTGATGTAGCCCCTGGCTGTGCCATAGCGTTTCAGTGGCAGGTGCAATACCTGCCCTTTATGCACGGGCAACAAAGGAGAAGCTGTATGCAAGTCAACATCAGTGGACAGCATGTAGAAGTCACCCAACCACTGCGTGAGTACGTACTCGAGAAGCTCGCCCGGGTGGAAGGACATTTCGACAAGATCACCAACGTCACGGTGATCATGAAAGTCGAGAAACTGCAGCAGAAGGTCGAGGCCACGCTCCAGATTCCCGGCGGAGAAGTGGTTGCCAACGCCGAACACCAAGACATGTATGCAGCGATCGACGCCCTGGCTGACAAGCTCGACCGCCAACTGAAAAAACATAAGGAAAAACAGCAAAGCCTGCTGCAAGGTGCAGCCGCCCGCTGATCCCTCTCATCCATGATCCGACTTGAAACCATCCTGACCCCCGGCCGTTCCCTCGTGAACGTGCCGGGCGGCAGTAAGAAGCGCGCCCTGGAAAAGGTCGCCAACCTGATCGCCGAGCAAATTCCCGAACTGGAGATGCAAGACGTCTTCGATAAACTGATTGCCCGCGAGAAACTGGGTTCCACCGGCTTCGGCAATGGCATCGCCATTCCCCACTGCCGGCTCGAAGGCTGCACGGCCCCCGTCAGCGCCCTGCTGCACCTGGATGCTCCTATCGACTACGACGCCATCGATGGCGCGCCCGTGGACCTGCTGTTCGTCCTGCTGGTGCCGGAAGCTGCCACCGATGCGCACCTTGAACTGCTGCGCCAGATCGCCAGCATGCTCGATCGCAAGGAGGTTCGCGATCGCCTGCGTGCCGCCGACAGCAGCGAGGCCCTGTACCAGGTAGTCCTGGACGCACAGAACGAGCACTGAACATGCGCCTGATCATCGTCAGCGGCCGGTCCGGCTCCGGCAAAAGTACCGCCCTCGATGTCCTGGAAGACAACGGCTATTACTGCATCGACAACCTGCCCGCCGGGTTGTTGCCGCAACTGGCCGAAAACGCACTGATCAACACCGAGCTGTTGCAACCGAAGGTGGCCGTTTCCATCGACGCACGCAACCTGCCCAGCCACCTGAGCCGCTTCCCCGACCTGCTCGAAGATGCCAGGAGCCGGCATATCCAATGCGACGTGCTGTACCTGGACGCCGACGAGGAGACGCTGCTCAAGCGTTTCTCCGAGACCCGCCGGCGCCACCCGCTGACCAACGCCAACCGCTCCCTGGCAGAAGCGATCCGCGTCGAGAGCGAGCTACTCGGCCCGATCTCCGACCTGGCCGACCTGAAGATCGACACCACCAACCTGAACCTCTATCAGCTGCGAGACTCGATCAAGCTGCGCCTGCTCAACCAGCCTGAGCCCGGCACCGCCTTCCTGGTCGAGTCCTTCGGGTTCAAGCGTGGCATGCCCGTGGACGCCGACCTGGTGTTCGACGTACGCTGCCTGCCCAACCCGTACTGGAAGCCGGAACTGCGTGAGCATTCCGGGTTGGACCAGCCAGTGATCGACTACCTTGCCACCCAGCCGGACGTCGAGGAGATGTTCCAGGACATTTCCAGCTACCTGCTCAAATGGCTGCCCCGCTTCGCTGCCAGCAACCGTGCGTATGTCACCATCGCCATCGGCTGCACCGGCGGGCACCACCGCTCCGTGTACCTGACCGAGCGCTTGGGCCAGTTGCTGCAACAATCCCTGAAAAACGTCCAGGTCCGCCACCGCGACCTCTAGCCCACAGGATATCCGCCCCACGATGCCCGCCCGCGAAATCACCATCATCAACAAGCTTGGCCTGCATGCCCGGGCGGCGGCCAAGTTCGTCGGCGTGGCCGGCCGCTTCCCCTGCCAGGTCAGGGTCGGGCGCGCGCCGGACAAGCTGGTGGATGGCAAGAGCATCATGGCGGTGATGATGCTGGCGGCGGGCAAGGGCACCTCGGTGCACCTGCATACCGAGGGCGAGCAGGACAACGAAGCCATGGAAGCACTGGTCGAGTTGATCAACAATTACTTCGATGAAGGTGAGTAACCCACTGAAGTCGTAATCCTTGTGGATCTGCAACTCAAGACATCGCCGTATCCAGCACCATCATCAAACAGAACCCGATGCACAGCCCCAGGCCGGCTAACCGGTGATGCCCATTGCTACGCGACTCCGGGATGATCTCCTGGGTCACTACCAGCAACATCGCCCCCGCCGCACACGCTAGGCCGAGCGGTAGCAGCAATTGGGCAACGTTCACCAGCCAGGCACAGATCACCGCTGCCAGAGGCTCTACCAGCCCCGAAGCCGTCGCTTTTGCCCCGAAAAATATCCGAACTGGGAGCAACATGGTTTTATTGCACGCTGGGAAAGACCGACAAATGACAATTGGCCGAAAAGCACAATGTTCGAGGTAGGCGTTTTTTCCGAAAACAACAGCTTGATCAAAACAGTCGGGACAACCCCCGACTTTCACTGCCCGATCCCTGTGAGCATCTACCACAGCTATAAGCATATGAAATATTATATTGGCGTGCGTGCGTTCAACATGGTCTCCCCGGGCGATAAAAGCCTTCCGGCGAAGCACCTGATCTCGCGGCTGCCCTCTATGAATTGCTAAAACGCCCTATCCTCTCTACGGCATAATGCTTGTTGTTTCGAACTACGGCGACAATGTCGCCGCATGTCGAAACAACAGCCCGCAGACAAGGCTCAGCTCCCCGCAACCGTCATCCGCTCGATCAGCACCGAGCCGCTGTGGATATTGCTACGGGTTTCGATATCGCTGCCAATCGCCACGATCTGCTGGAACATGTCCTTCATGTTGCCGGCGATCGTCACTTCCTGGACAGGGAACTGGATCTCGCCGTTCTCCACCCAAAAGCCCGCCGCGCCGCGGGAGTAATCACCGGTCACCATGTTCAGGCCATGCCCCATCAATTCGGTCACCAGCAGGCCACGCCCCATACGGCGGATCAAGGCTGCCTGGTCTTCGACCCCGTGGGTGACGAAGAGGTTATGCACACCACCGGCGTTGGCGGTGCTCGGCAGGCCCAACTTGCGACCCGAATAGGTACCCAGCAGGTAGGAAACCAGCTCGCCCTTGTCGACGAACGGCTTGGCATAGGTGGCCAGGCCATCGCCATCGAAGGCGGCACTGCCCAAGGCGCGCGGCAGGTGCGGGCGCTCGTCGAGGGTCAGCCAGGTGGGGAACAGGCGTTGGCCGATGGCACCGTCAAGGAACGATGACTTGCGGTACAGGTTGCCGCCGGAGATCGCCGACAGGAAGCTGCCGAACAGGCCACCGGCCAGTTCGGCAGAGAACAGCACCGGCACTTCGCAGGTCGGCACCGGGCGCGCCCCAAGGCGGCTGGCCGCGCGCTGTGCAGCCCGCTGACCGATGCTGCGCGGGTCGGCCAGCAGGTTGCCCTGGCGATTGACGTCATACCAATAGTCGCGCTGCATCTGCCCTTCGCCTTCGGCGATCATCACGCAACTTAAGCTATGGCGCGTGGAGGCATAGCTGCCGATGAAGCCATGGCTGTTGCCATAGACCCGACAGCCTTGATGGGTGTTCAGGGTCGTGCCGTCGGCATTGAGGACGCGCGGGTCGGCATCGAAGGCCGCCGCTTCGCAGGCCAACGCCATCTCGACGGCCTTTTCCGGCTCCAGGCCCCAGTCATGATAGAGATCGAGGTCCGGGATCTCACGGGCCATCAGTGCCGCGTCGGCCAAGCCTGCACATTCATCCTCGGAGGTATGCTGGGCAATGGCCAGGGCGGCCGCGACGGTCTCGCGAATGGCCTCCGGGCCGCTCGCCGAGGTGCTGGCCGAGCCTTTGCGCTGGCCGACGTAGAGGGTGATGCCGAAGCCCTGGTCACGGTTGAACTCGACCGTCTCGACCTCACGCTGACGCACCGTGGTGGACAGGCCCTGCTCCAGCGACACCGCGACCTCGCAGGCGCTGGCGCCTTGGCGGCGCGCCTCTGCGATGATCGCCTCGACCTGTTCCTGCAAGGCTGGCAGGTCCTTGGGGCCTACGCTCTGGACTGCACTCATGGTTTTCTCCACTCAAAATTCTGCGTTCGGCTTGGGTCATTGTACGACCGGGCCGGACAAGCGGCCCCCGACTGGTTATCATGGCGGCGATTTCCAGCGGACTGCCACCATGGTTGATTCATACGACGACGCCTTCGACGGCGAAAAAAGCAAAACCCAGATCAAGCGCGAGCTGCATGCGTTGGTCGAACTCGGTGAGCGCCTCACGACGCTCAAGGCCGATACCCTGGCGCGCCTGCCTTTGACCGACGAGCTGCGCAAGGCGCTGGCCGAAGCCTCCAAGCACACGGCTCATGGCGCCCGCAAACGCCACATGTCGTTCGTCGGCAAGCTGATGCGCGTACAGGACATCGACGCGATCCATGCCGTGCTCGAGCAGATGGACAGCTCGACCCGCCAGTACAACGAGCGCTTCCATAACCTGGAGCGTTGGCGCGATCGCCTGGTCGACGGCACCGACGATGACCTCGAACGTTTCGTCAACGAGTACCCCGACACCGATCGCCAGCACCTGCGTTCGCTGATCCGCCACGCCCAGCACGAGAAAGCACGAAATAAGCCGCCAGCCGCTGCGCGCAAGGTCTTCAAGTACATCCGTGACCTCGACGAACTGCAGCGCGGGTTGCGCTGAGCCCTGCCGAGGGGGCCTGTAGGAGCGGGCTTGCCCCGCGAAGCAGGCGCCGCAGTACTGGCTGGCACCGGCCTCGTCGGTGTCCGCAAGGCACGCCCGCTCCCACAACGGCCCACGTCGGCATCACGCGCCGGTACCCCCAACGGTAATCGCATCGAGCTTCAAGGTCGGCTGGCCAACGCCCACCGGTACCGATTGCCCATCCTTGCCGCATGTCCCCACCCCGCTGTCCAGGGCCAGGTCGTTACCGACCATCGAGACCCGGCTCATGGCCTCCGGACCATTGCCGATCAAGGTGGCGCCCTTGACCGGCGCGGTGATCTTGCCGTCTTCGATCAAATACGCCTCGCTGGTGGAAAACACGAACTTGCCGCTGGTGATATCCACCTGGCCACCGCCAAGGTTCGCGCAATAGATACCCTTTTTCACCGAGGCGATGATTTCCTGCGGGTCGCTTTCACCGGCACGCATGTAGGTGTTGGTCATACGCGGCATCGGCAGGTGGGCGTAGGACTCGCGACGACCGTTGCCGGTGACCGCCATGCCCATGAGCCGCGCATTGAGCTTGTCCTGCATGTAGCCTTTGAGGATGCCGTTCTCGATCAAGGTGGTGCATTCGGTCGGGGTGCCCTCGTCATCGACGCTCAGGGAGCCCCGCCGGCCTTCCAGGGTGCCGTCGTCGACGATAGTGCACAGCTTGGAGGCTACCTGTTCACCGATGCGCCCGCTGTAGGCCGAGCTGCCCTTGCGGTTGAAGTCGCCTTCCAGGCCGTGGCCCACGGCCTCGTGCAACAGCACGCCGGACCAGCCTGGGCCCAGCACGACCGGCAGGGTACCGGCCGGTGCCGGCTTGGCCTCGAGGTTGACCAACGCCTGACGAAGGGCCTCTCGGGCGTAGCCCATGACCCGCTCCTCGGTGAAGTAGCGGTAGTCGGTGCGCCCACCACCCCCCTGCCCGCCACGCTCGCGACGGCCGTTCTGCTCGACGATCACACTGACGTTGAAACGAACCAGCGGCCGCACGTCGGCCGCCAGGCTGCCATCGACCGCAGCCACCAGGATGCGCTCCCAGACCCCGGCCATGCTCACGGTGACCTGCTGGATACGGGGGTCCAGGGCACGGGTCGCGGCGTCCACACGCTTGAGCAGCTCGACTTTCTCGGCGCGGCTGAGCACGTCCAGCGGGTTGTCCTGGGCGTACAACGCCGTCACTTCCTGGCTTCGGAAGGCCTGCACGCGGCCCTCCTGCCCGGCGCGAGAAATGGAACGGGCAGCACGGGCCGCCGAGGTCAGCGCCTCGAGGTTGATGGCATTGCTGTAGGCGAAACCGGTCTTCTCACCAGACTGGGCACGCACGCCCACGCCCTGGTCGAGGTTGAAGCTACCCTCCTTGACGATGCCGTCCTCCAGCGCCCAGGTTTCCGAGATCTGGCCCTGGAAATACAGGTCGGCGGCATCGATGCCTGGGCCTGCCAACTCGCCCAGCACAGCCTGCAGGCTGTCCAGGGTCAGTCCGCCGGGGGCCAGGAGCTGTTCGCTGACGGTGGATAACATCTGGCTCATAGTCACTCCGAGGTGTGCGCAGGCCGCAAGGCGTCCTGCGAGAAAAAGCGCCGGTGCTGGGCAACCGGCATTCGCGCCCGGATGGACGCCTGTTCAATGCTGTCGCGCTCGGCCAGCAATACGCCTTCGCCGCGCGCCTGTTCAGCGACGATACGCCCCCAAGGGTCGACGATCGCCGCATGGCCATGGGTTTCCCGTGGCCCTGGGTGGGTGCCGCCCTGAGCGGCGGCAAGCATGTAGCACTGGGTTTCGATGGCCCTGGCCCGAATGAGCACCTCCCAATGCGCCGCGCCGGTCACTGCGGTGAAAGCCGATGGTGCGCTGATCAATTCAGCTCCGGCGGCGCGCAGTGCACTGTACAGCTCGGGAAAGCGCAGGTCGTAGCACACCGAAAGCCCGAGGCGCCCCACCGGGGTATCGGCCACCACGACCTGAGCTCCGTGGGCGTAGTCATCGGATTCGCGGTAACGGCCCCGGTTGTCGGCCACGTCTACATCGAACAGGTGCAGCTTGTCGTAGCGCGCTGCCACTTCACCGTGTTCATCGATCAGCAACGAGCAGGCATGGGCCTTCGCGTCGGGCTGACCGACCGGCGGCAACGGCAAGGTGCCTGCGACAATCCATAACTTGAGGTCGCGGGCCGCGCGTTTCAACCACGGCAGGATCGGGCCCTGACCAAGGGCTTCGGCCCGACCGATGGCCGCCGCATCGCGCCGGCCCATGGCGGCGAAGTTCTCGGGCAGCACTGCCAGCCGGGCACCGCCACTGGCAGCCTGCTCAAGCAAGGCCCTGGCCTGTCGCAGGTTAGCCGCTACATCGTCCTGGCTGACCATCTGGATGACCGCTGACTTCATTAGCGTTTCTCGAAAGGTTTCACAAAGGTGATTTTAGGCTCTTTCCAGGGCCCCTCGACGCGATAGTGCACGCTGGCGAAACGCGACACCCGATCGCCGATCAGCCGATCGACCAAGAACAAGGCGCCGCCGACAGCCGGCGCACCGACGATCAGGGCAGCCAACGGCAGATTGTTGGTGACCGGCAGGCTGACCTGCAGGTTGGCATCGACACGGTCGCGAACCAGGTCGAGGGTGCCATCGAGCTCGAAGTTGCTCGACGGCCCGCTGATGGTGATCGGCTCACGGGTCACGTAGACCCCTTGGCTGGCGACCAGCAGGCCTTTGACCCGGTCGTAGGCCAGGCCCTTGTCGAACAGGTCGGAGAAGTCCAGGCGCAGGCGGCGGCCGATGGAATTGAAATTGAGCAGGCCGAACACCCGCAGCGCCTGGGCCCCGCCCTCCACTTCGACGAACTGGCCGGAGCGCAAGGCGGCATCGAGGCTGCCGGAGAAACGCTTGAGCGCAACCCAGGCCGGCGAACCCGGCCAGCGGCCATCCACGTCCAGGCGGAAGTCGCGGCTGGTGGCGGTGGGCGCAAAGCCCCAGGCCTTGAGCACATCGGCAAGGTTCTTGCCCTCCAGTCGGCCCTTGTACCAACTACCCGTGCTCCCTGGTTCCCCTTCCCAGCCACCGCTGCCGTCGATACGCAGGCCCTTGAGGTCGAGGTCGACATCATCGAATTTCATGCCGCGCGGGGTAGGCCGCAGCTTGATCGCGACGCTGCCGAACAGATCGTCACCGCGATACAGCTTGTCGACAGTCACATCCAGGGCCGGCACCTGGCGTGGGTCGAAGCTGCCCAACGGGTCAGGTGCATCCTCTGGTTGCTTGCCCGCAGGCTCCTCCGGCGGCAGGCGCAGGGTCTGCAGCCTGACGACCATCGGCGCTGCCTTGGCATCGGGCACCCGCGCATTACCGATGACTTCACGGCTGTCCAGGCGCAGGTCCCAGGCACTGGCACCCCGCGCCAGACGCACGACAGCCTGGTTCAGGTCCAAGTCGAACGCCTTGAGCTGGCCGATGCTCAGGTCCACGCCCTGCAAGCGCTGCCTGGCGTTACCACCTGGGTCCTGGCCTGCGAAACGCTCCATCTGCGCTTGCCAGGGCGCCAGGTCCAAAGTTTCCAGGCGCCCGCGAACCCGCACGCCCTGGCCCGCTGGAAGCTGTGCACTACCGCTGCCCAGCAGCAGTTCGCCTCGCCCTTGGGCAAGGTTCTCGATCGGCGCGGCATAGGCCAGGTGCGCAAGGTCGCCGTAGCTGGCATCCAGGCGTCGCTCAGGCCCTTGCAGGGTCATGCTGAAGCGGCTGTCCAGGGTATCCCGCGCGGCCTTGGTGAACGGTGCCGGCAGGTCGATGGCCAGCCCCTTGAGCGAGGAGTTCACGGTCAAGCGGTTGTCGCGACTCCCCAGGCTCACTTGCACTTGGTAGGGCAGCTCGCCCGCAGCCGGCAGTGGCTGGTTAAATTTCAACCAGTCGGTCAGTGCCTTCAGGCCGACGCTGCCGGTGGCATTGATGCGGGTCTGGATCTGCCCGGGCTGGCCTTCGGCGAAGATCTGCGCCGTGACCGGCTTGCCGAATGCCTGGAAGGTGATGCCCTTGCCGCTCAGGCCTTTATCCAGATCGAAGCTGAAATCGCCCTTGAGTCGGCTCAGATCCAGGGTCGGCGGAGCCACTTTCAGGCGCGCGTCGGCGGTGGCGAAATCGACCACGACCTTGGGCCGCTCGCCATGGGCCAGAGGAATGTCGAGATTGACCTTGCCCTTGAGCGGCCCTTCGCCTTCCCAGCCGGCGAAGATCTCGCCCGTGCCGATGGGCGCTTGCTGGAGGATCTTCAAACCATCGCCCAGGCTGCCATCGAAATCGCCGTTCAGGTACAGGTGGCTGTGCTGGCCCTCGTCGACATGGGGAATGTCGACGCTGACATCGCTCACCTGGGTATCGAGCAACAGGCCGCGTCGGGCCTTGATGCGGACACCGCTGTCCTCGATGTAGACGTCGCCATCGACCTGCTGCACCTGAGGCCAGCCAGGCTGGAAGGCCAGGGCGGCGTCATGCACCTTGAAGAACAGGCTGATGCTGCGGGCCTCAGGGGCGGCACCGTGGTTCAGCGAACCCTGGTACTGGAAGTAGCCCTCATCGACGGAGCCCTTGACGATGGCACTGCGAAGCCATTCATCCAGCGCTGGGCTGAGCACCTCGGGCAAGTACTTGGCGGTGTAGCGGCCATCGCCCTCGGTCAGGCCCACGCGCAGGTCCATGTAGTCCTCGCGGCCTTCCTCGAACAGCAGGCGGATGAGGAAGTCGGCAGCGATCTTGCCCTCCTCGCCGAGCACCTTGATATAGGGCGCAACGAGGGTGAAGCCTTCCTTGTCCAGGCGCCAGGTGAGCCGTGCGTTGGCCTTCTGGTAATGCCAGGGTTTGGCGAAGATCGGGTACAAGTGCAGCATGAAGGCGTCGGTATCCAGACGCAGCTCACCCTGGCCGAGATCACCGCTGATGCTGCCGTTCACGTTTCCGGCCGCCGGTGCGTTGTGGTAGGCGTCGAAGCCGACCTTCTCCAGATTGGCGGCGAACGCCAGGCGCTGGTCGCCTTCGGCCTTGGGGCGGATATCCAGGCGCAGGTTGCGCAGCGAGCCGGTGACCTTGAGCGCATCGACCACGGCCATGAGTTTGTCCGGCAGCGGCGCCAGGGCATCGACCAGAGGCGTCAACGGGGTCAGGTCCAGGCGGTCGGCCTGTACTTGCCAGCTTTCCTGGGTCGAGCCCTGCCCTGGGCGCTGCCTGAGCTGCAGGTGGGTCTCCCAGCGGGTGTCGCCCAGGCTCATGGCGAGCGAATCGACCACGCCGTCGAAGCCTTCCTCGCCCCGCTGGAGCCAGGCCGACACGGCCAGGTTGTCCACGGCGACCGCCTTGCGCCCGCTATAGGCGCCGCGCAAGTGTGGCGCATTGAGGCGTACCACGGCGCGCTGCAATTGGCCCTCGCGCCAGTCAACCCAGAATTCGCCGCCGGCCCGTAGTGTCTCGGCCTGCCACCGCCCGAGCAAGCGCGGGGGCAACCAACGGGCCCAGTCGCTTTGCGGCAGGCTCAGGTAGGCCTGCACCTGGCCATCGCGCCAGGCCTTGGCGGTGGCACGGCTGCGCAGGTTGACCGCCAGGGGTTGCCCGTCCGGTAGAGTGCCGCGCAGGTCGAGGGCCTGGCGCGACGCCCCGGCTTCGAGGCCAAGGCTGACATAGGTAAGGGTGAGGGGGTCGCGCTGCCAGGGATGAAGGGTGACCTGGCTGTCGAAGACATCGACCCTGCCCAACTGCTGCAGGCGTTGTAATACCTGCGCAGGATCCAGCGGGGTATCGTCCTGGCGCGGCAGGCCTTCCAGGGCCCAGGCGCCCTGCTCGTCTTCGCGCAGGATCAGTTGCAGCCCGCCGAGCTGGATACGCGCCAGGCGCAGCTCGCGCGCCTTGAGGCTGGCCCACAGGTCCGGAACCACCTTGACTTCGTCCAGGCGTAACGCCGCGGCCCCTTCGCCCACCTGCAGATCACGCACGTGCAGCACGGGCGCCAGGCCGCTCCAGCGCCCCTCCAGGGCACCCACATGCACCGGCAAGCCCAGGGCCTGCTCGGCCTTGTTCTGGACATCGGCACGGTACTCGGCCACCAGCGGGACCAGTTCCCGACCGAGGCTGACATACAGCGCCACCAGCACCGCCAGCAGGGCGCAGATTCCCAGCCCCCAGCGGGTCAAGGCGCCTAGAACGTGGGTCAGACGTCCCATGGCCATGGCCCTCCAAGTCGTGCCTTAACTATGGCTCGGTGCCGTGGTTTTACCAGCGCCGCCGAACGCGAAAGGGTTTCAGAACGCGTCAGAGCAGCACCACATCGTATTGTTCCTGGGAATACATGGACTCGACCTGGAAGCGAATGGTTCGACCGATGAAGGCCTCGAGTTCGGCCACATTGCCGGACTCTTCATCCAGCAGGCGGTCGACCACCTTCTGGTTGGCCAGCACCCGGTAACCCTCGGCCTGGTAGGCCCGGGCCTCGCGGAGGATTTCACGGAAGATTTCATAGCATACGGTTTCGGGGGTCTTCAGCTTGCCGCGCCCCTGGCAGGCGATGCACGGCTCGCACAGCACCTGTTCGAGGCTTTCGCGGGTACGCTTGCGGGTCATCTGTACCAGCCCGAGCTCGGTGATGCCGATGATGTTGGTCTTGGCATGGTCACGCTCGAGCTGCTTCTCGAGGGTGCGCAGGACCTGGCGCTGGTGCTCCTCGTCCTCCATGTCGATGAAGTCGATGATGATGATGCCGCCGATGTTGCGCAGGCGCAGTTGCCGGGCGATGGCGGTGGCGGCCTCGAGGTTGGTCTTGAAGATGGTTTCCTCGAGGTTGCGGTGGCCGACGAAGGCGCCGGTATTGACGTCGATGGTGGTCATCGCCTCGGCCGGGTCGACCACCAGGTAGCCACCGGACTTGAGCGGCACCTTGCGCTCCAGGGCTCGCTGGATCTCGTCCTCCACACCATACAGGTCGAAGATCGGTCGCTCGCCTGGGTAGTGCTCGAGACGGTCGGCGATTTCCGGCATCAGCTCGGCGACGAACTGCGTGGTCTTCTGGAAGGTTTCCCGCGAGTCGATGCGGATCTTCTCGATCTTGGGGTTGACCAGGTCGCGCAGGGTACGCAGGGCCAGCCCCAGGTCCTCGTAGATCACCAACGGGGAGCCGCAGGTCTGGATCTGGCTACCGATCTGCTCCCACAGCCTGCGCAGGTAGCGGATGTCCTGGAGGATATCGTCGGCGCGGGCGCCTTCGGCAGCCGTGCGCAGGATGAAGCCGCCGGCGTCCTTGATGTCTTCCTTCTCCACGCAGTCGCTGACCACCTGCTTGAGCCGCTCGCGCTCGGCCTCGTCTTCGATCTTCAGGGAAATACCCACATGGCTGCTGCGCGGCATGTACACCAGGTAGCGCGACGGGATCGACAACTGGGTGGTCAGGCGAGCGCCCTTGGTGCCGATCGGGTCCTTGGTCACTTGCACGACCAGGGCCTGCCCCTCATGGACCAGCGCGCTGATGTTCTCCACCGCCGAGCCTTCGCGCTGGGAAATCTCCGACGCATGGATGAACGCGGCGCGTTCCAGGCCGATATCGACGAACGCCGCCTGCATGCCCGGCAGCACGCGCACGACCTTGCCCTTGTAGATATTGCCGACGATGCCCCGGCGCTGGGTACGCTCGACATGCACTTCCTGCAAAACGCCGTTTTCCACCACTGCCACGCGTGATTCCATCGGGGTGATGTTGATCAGGATCTCTTCACTCATGGCGGGCTCTCGTCAAAGGTCTTCGGTAATGATGGATCGCTGACCGGTGGCTGGCTAGCGTGAAGCTGGCACCTCAGGTTGCTGCCAGCACGGGATGGAGAACTGCTCCAGCAGTTGCGCGGTTTCGAACAGCGGCAGGCCGACGACGGTCGAATAGCTGCCCATCAGTTCCCTGACGAACACCGCGCCCAGGCCCTGGATGGCGTAACCGCCTGCCTTGTCCAATGGCTCGCCGGTCGCCCAGTAGCGCTCGGCCTCGTCGCGGCCGATGGGGCGAAAATACACATGGGTACCGACGCAGACGTCCAGGCAACGCTGGCCGTCGGTCACCGCCACGGCGGTAATGACTTGATGATGATCATCGGACAGTTCGGCCAGCATGGCCAAGGCATGTTCACGGTCGCGGGGCTTGCCCAGAATCCGACCACCTATCGATACAACGGTATCGGCTCCCAGCACCACGCCAGGGCCGTCCAGTTGAGCGAAACCCGAGGCGGCCTTGGCCCGGGCCAGGCGCACTGCGTAGGCCGAGACGCCCTCGTCGGGCAGCGGGGTTTCGTCGATGTCAGCCTTGATGACCGCGAAAGGCACGCCGATCTGGGTCAGCAGTTCACGACGGCGTGGCGAGGCGGAGGCCAGGTACAACGGGTTCATATCGACATCTCCCTGTCAGTCGGCGTCGCCGTCAGTTGATGTGAAGGCGACGGCGCAGGTCGCGCAGGGCGAAACTGATCCACGGCCAGAGCAAGGCACTGATGACGGCGGACCAGACCAGCGCCAAGGTCGGCAGGCGGTTGCCGGTCAGGGCGCTGAGCCACAGCTGGATCAGCTGGGCGATGCCGAAGATCACCAGGATCACCAGGCTCTGCTGCCACATCGGATACATGCGCAGGCGCTGTTGAAGGGACAGCACCAGGAAGGTGATCAGGGTCAGCACCAGGGCATTCTGCCCAAGCAGGGTGCCATACAGGACGTCTTCGGCCAGGCCCAGGACGAAGGCGGTGGTCATGCCGACCTTGTTGGGCACGGCGAGGGTCCAGAAGGACACCAGCATCGCCAGCCACATGGGGCGGAACACCTCCATGAATTGAGGCATCGGCGAGACACTGAGCAACAGGCCGATCGCGAAGGTCAGCCAGATGGCCCAGCCGTTCTTGCTGCGGGAACGCGCCATCATTCTCTCCGGGGTGGGTTCGGGGCCGCAGGGGCCGCTGCCGGGCTGGCGGGTGCCGCTGCAGGCGCAACGGGCGCGTTGGGAGCAGCGGGAGCAGGCGCAGCAGCAGGTGCCGTTGCAGGCGTTGCCGGTACCGCACCAGGTGTTGCCGGTGCGGCGCCAGGCGTGGCAGGCGCCGGGGTGGGCACGGCCTGCCCGTTTTCACCGGCGGCCTGGCCATGTTCCGGCGTGCCCTTGCGGTCGGCTTCTTCCTGGGCGAGCGCAGCGTCCGTCGCCCGTTCTTCTGGCGTACGCCGGTCGCTGAACACCAGCAACATGTAGCGACTACGGTTGAGCGCGGCCGTGGGAATGGCACGGACGATGGCGAAAGGCTGGCCGGAATCGTGGATCACTTCGTTGACCGTGGCCACCGGGTAGCCCGCCGGGAAACGCTGGCCCATGCCGGAGCTGACCAGCAGGTCGCCTTCCTTGACGTCGGCGGTATCCGCCACGTGGCGCAACTCCAGGCGCTCCGGGTTGCCGGTGCCGCTGGCGATGGCGCGCAGGCCGTTACGGTTGACCTGTACCGGGATGCTGTGGGTGGTATCGGTCAGCAACAGGACCCGTGCCGTGTAAGGCATCAGTTCCACCACCTGCCCCATCAGGCCACGCGCATCGAGCACCGGCTGGCCGAGGAACACGCCGTCGCGCTCGCCCTTGTTGATCAGGATACGGTGGGTGAACGGGTTGGGGTCGACGCCGATGAGCTCGGCCACTTCGACCTTCTCGTTGACCAGCGCCGAGGAATTGAGCAGCTCGCGCAGCCGCACGTTCTGCTCGGTCAGGGCCGCCAGCTTCTGCAGGCGCCCCTGCAGCAACAGGGCTTCGGTCTTGAGCTTTTCGTTTTCCGCGATCAGTTCGGTACGGCTGCCGAACTGGCTGGCCACCCCCTGCCACAGGCGTTGCGGCAGATCGGTGATCCAATAGGACTCCATCAGCACCAGCCCCATCTGGCTACGTACTGGCTTGAGCACGGCGAAACGCGAGTCGACCACCATCAGCGCGACCGACAGCACCACCAGTACCAGGAGACGAACGCCCAGCGAAGGGCCCTTGGAGAAAAGCGGTTTAATGGGCCGTTCCTCGTGGACGACGATTCAGGAGGTCATTGAACATGGAGCAATGCACCGGCCTGCTTGCGGGTTGAACGGAAACGACGCCCGGACGGACGCCAGCCCAGCGCATACAGGTAGCACTGTGTGTGCTACCTGTAAACCGGGCGAACACAATCCATGCACGCATGGACGGCGCAGGATCACTCGCTGGAGAGCAGGTCCATGGCGTGTTTGTCCATCATTTCCAGCGCACGGCCGCCACCACGGGCGACGCAGGTCAGCGGATCTTCGGCGACGATCACCGGCAGGCCAGTTTCCTGGGCCAGCAGCTTGTCCAGGTCGCGCAGCAGCGCACCGCCACCGGTCAGCACCAGGCCACGCTCGGCGATGTCCGAGGCGAGCTCCGGCGGCGACTGCTCCAGGGCGCTCTTGACCGCCTGGACGATGGTCGCCAGGGATTCCTGCAGCGCTTCGAGCACTTCGTTGGAGTTCAGGGTGAAGGCACGCGGTACGCCCTCGGCCAGGTTGCGGCCACGGACATCGACTTCGCGCACTTCGCCGCCCGGGTAGGCGGTGCCGATTTCCTGCTTGATGCGCTCGGCGGTGGACTCACCGATCAGGCTGCCGTAATTGCGGCGCACGTAGGTGACGATGGCTTCGTCGAAGCGGTCGCCGCCAACCCGTACGGATTCGGCATAGACCACGCCATTGAGGGAGATCAGGGCGATTTCGGTGGTACCACCACCGATGTCCACGACCATCGAGCCGCGGGCCTCTTCGACCGGCAGCCCGGCACCGATGGCGGCGGCCATCGGCTCTTCGATCAGGAACACCTCGCGGGCACCAGCGCCCAGGGCGGATTCGCGAATGGCGCGACGTTCCACCTGGGTCGACTTGCACGGCACGCAGATCAGCACACGCGGGCTGGGCTGCAGGAAGCTGTTCTCGTGAACCTTGTTGATGAAGTACTGCAGCATTTTTTCACAAACGCTGAAATCGGCGATCACGCCGTCCTTCATCGGACGAATGGCAGCGATGTTGCCAGGCGTACGGCCCAGCATGCGCTTGGCCTCGGTACCGACCGCGACGACGCTTTTCTGGTTGCCGTGGGTACGAATGGCAACAACCGAGGGTTCATTCAGGACGATACCGCGCTCACGCACGTAAATAAGGGTGTTGGCAGTACCCAGGTCGATGGACAGATCGCTGGAAAACATGCCACGCAGTTTCTTGAACATGGGAAAGTGACCCTAGGCAAAGCGTGGGTAAAAAAGTGCGGCAAACTCTAACAATGGCAGGGATTTTGGGCAAGGAGCCAATATGTTAAATTGGCAGTTTTTCCGAGCACGCCAGCAGATGATCGCCGCCGTATGACCATCAAAATGCTGGCATGTTCCTCACTTCGGACCCCATCCGTTCCGTTTCTCCTGGAGATCCCCATGGCGCTTCAACGCTGCGACGTGGAAAAGATCGCCCATCTGGCCCGCCTGGGCCTGAATGAAGGCGAACTGCCACGCATTACCGATGCCTTGAACAGTATTCTCGGGCTGGTCGACCAGATGCAAGCCGTCGACACCAGCGGCATCGAGCCCCTGGCCCACCCCCTGGAGGCCAGCCAGCGCCTGCGCCCCGACCAAGTCACCGAAAGCAACCAGCGCGACCGCTACCAGGCCATCGCCCCGGCGACCGAAAATGGTCTGTACCTGGTTCCGAAAGTCATCGAGTAAGGGAAAGAGCCTGCCATGCATCAATTGACCCTGGCCGAGATCGCCCGCGGACTCGCCGACAAGTCGTTTTCCTCCGAAGAGCTGACCGGCGCCCTGCTGGCGCGCATCAAACAGCTCGACCCACAGATCAACAGCTTCATCAGCGTCACCGAGGAGCAGGCCCTGCAACAGGCGCGTGCCGCCGACGCCCGCCGCGCCAACGGCGAAGCCGGTGCCCTGCTCGGCGCGCCGATCGCCCACAAGGACCTGTTCTGCACCAGCGGCATCCGCACCAGCTGCGGCTCGAAGATGCTCGACAACTTCAAGGCGCCGTATGACGCCACCGTGGTTGCCAAGCTGGCCGAAGCCGGCATGGTCACCTTGGGCAAGACCAACATGGACGAATTCGCCATGGGCTCGGCCAACGAGTCCAGCCACTATGGCGCGGTGAAGAACCCGTGGAACCTCGAACACGTGCCTGGCGGCTCCTCGGGCGGTTCGGCCGCCGCCGTGGCCGCGCGCCTGCTGCCGGTGGCCACCGGCACCGATACCGGCGGCTCGATCCGCCAACCGGCGGCACTGACCAACCTCACCGGCCTCAAGCCGACCTACGGCCGCGTCTCGCGCTGGGGCATGATCGCCTACGCCTCGAGCCTCGACCAGGGCGGCCCGATGGCCCGCACTGCCGAAGACTGCGCCCTGCTGCTGCAAGGCATGGCCGGTTTCGATGCCAAGGACTCCACCAGCATCGACGAGCCGGTGCCGGACTACAGCGCCAACCTGAACGCTCCACTCGAAGGCCTGCGCATCGGCCTGCCGAAGGAATACTTCGGTGCCGGCCTCGACCCACGCATCGCCGACCTGGTCCAGGCCAGCGTCAAGGAGCTGGAAAAGCTCGGTGCAGTGGTCAAGGAAATCAGCCTGCCCAACATGCAGCACGCCATCCCGGCGTACTACGTGATCGCACCGGCAGAGGCCTCCTCCAACCTGTCGCGCTTCGACGGCGTACGCTTCGGCTACCGCTGCGAGGAGCCCAAGGACCTCACCGACCTGTACAAGCGTTCCCGTGGCGAAGGCTTCGGCGTCGAAGTGCAGCGCCGTATCATGGTCGGCACCTATGCCTTGTCGGCCGGCTACTACGACGCCTACTACGTGAAGGCGCAGCAGATCCGCCGCCTGATCAAGAACGACTTCATGGCCGCCTTCGAACAGGTCGACCTGATCCTCGGCCCAACCACGCCGAACCCGGCCTGGAAGCTCGGCGCCAAGAGCAGCGACCCGGTCGCCGCCTACCTCGAGGACGTCTACACCATCACCGCCAACCTGGCGGGCCTGCCGGGCCTGTCGATGCCGGCCGGTTTCGTCGATGGCCTGCCGGTCGGCGTACAGCTGCTGGCCCCGTACTTCCAGGAAGGCCGCCTGCTCAACGTCGCGCACCGCTACCAGCAAGTCACCGACTGGCACACCCGCGCCCCTAACGGCTTCTGAGGAATTCACACATGCAATGGGAAGTTGTGATCGGGCTGGAGATTCATACCCAGCTCGCCACCCAGTCGAAGATCTTCTCCGGCAGCGCCACCACCTTCGGCTCCGAGCCGAACACCCAGGCCAGCCTGGTCGACCTCGGCATGCCTGGCGTGCTGCCAGTGCTGAACCAGGAAGCCGTGCGCATGGCCTGCATGTTCGGCCTGGCCATCGATGCCCAGATCGGCAAGCGCAACGTGTTCGCGCGCAAGAACTACTTCTACCCGGACCTGCCCAAGGGCTACCAGATCAGCCAGATGGACCTGCCGATCGTCGGCAAGGGCCACCTGGACATCGCCCTGGAAGACGGCACCATCAAGCGCATCGGCATCACCCGCGCACACCTTGAGGAAGACGCCGGCAAGAGCCTGCACGAAGACTTCAGCGGTTCCACCGGCATCGACCTGAACCGCGCCGGCACCCCGCTGCTGGAGATCGTCTCCGAGCCTGACATGCGCAGCGCCAAGGAAGCGGTGGCCTACGTCAAGGCGATTCACGCCCTGGTGCGCTACCTGGGTATCTGCGACGGCAACATGGCCGAAGGCTCGCTGCGCTGCGACTGCAACGTCTCGGTCCGGCCGAAGGGCCAGGCCGAGTTCGGCACGCGCTGCGAGATCAAGAACGTCAACTCGTTCCGCTTCATCGAGCGCGCCATCAACAGCGAGATCCAGCGCCAGATCGACCTGATCGAGGACGGCGGCAAGGTGGTCCAGGAAACCCGCCTGTACGACCCGAACAAGGACGAGACCCGCTCGATGCGCAGCAAGGAGGAAGCCAACGACTACCGTTACTTCCCTGACCCGGACCTGCTGCCGGTGGTCATCGAGGACAGCTTCCTCGAAACCGTCCGTGCAGGCCTGCCGGAGTTGCCGACGCAGAAGGTCGAGCGCTTCCAGAGCCAGTATGGCCTGTCGGCCTATGACGCCAACGTGCTGGCCGCCAGCCGCGAGCAGGCCGACTACTTCGAGGAAGTCGCCCGTATCGGTGGCGACGCCAAGCTTGCCGCCAACTGGGTGATGGTCGAGCTGGGCAGCCTGCTCAACAAGCTGGGCGTGGAGATCGACCAGGCACCGGTGAATGCCGAACTGCTTGGCGGCATGCTGTTGCGCATCCGCGACAACACCATCAGCGGCAAGATCGCCAAGACCGTGTTCGAGGCCATGGCCGCCGGTGAAGGCGATGCCGACAGCATCATCGAAAGCCGTGGCCTCAAGCAGGTCACCGACACCGGAGCGATCGACAAGATGCTCGACGAAATGCTCGCCGCCAACGCCGAACAGGTAGAACAGTACCGCGCCGCCGACGAGGCCAAGCGTGGCAAGATGTTCGGCTTCTTCGTCGGCCAGGCGATGAAGGCATCCAAGGGCAAGGCCAACCCGGGGCAAGTGAACCAATTGCTCAAGGCTAAGCTCGAAGGGTAACGCGGCATTGGGGCCACTTGCGGCCCATCTCGGCACAAGGCCGCTCCTACAGGTTCGACAAGCCTATAGGAGCGGCCTTGTGCCGCGATCGAGGGCAACGCCCTCGCCTGCTGCTTCCTTATAACGGAGCCCCTGAATTGATACGCCGTTCCTTCAGCGCCCTCGCGCTCTTCTCCCTGCTGGCCGGCTGCGCCAGCCCTGACATCGATTCCCGCGACATCGACTCCCGAGGTTACGACCGGACCGGCGTCGCTTCTTATTACGGCTCCCGCCACCACGGCAAACGCACTGCCAGCGGCGAGCGCTTCAACCAACACGGTCTCACCGCCGCCCACCGCAGCCTGCCCTTCGGCAGCCGGGTGCTGGTCACCAACCTTGCCAACAAACGCAGCGTCGTAGTGCGCATCAACGACCGAGGCCCACATACCCGCGGCCGGCTGATCGACCTGTCACGGGCTGCAGCAGAAAAAATCGGCATGATCCGTAGCGGAACAGCGCGCGTCCGGGTACAAGGGCTAAGCGACTGACCTGACAGGAGTCCCGACCATTTTCGACCTGGCCACCCTCCCCACATTCAGCCTCCTGCAACTGGGCTTCGGCCTGGTGTTGCTGGTGATCGGTGCCGAGCTGCTGGTACGCGCCGCCCTGCGCCTGGCCTTGCGCCTGCATGTGCGCCCATTGATCATCGGCCTGAGCCTGGTGGCCTTCGGCAGCACCGCGCCACAATTGACCGTGAGCTTGCAGGCGGCTTTCCAGGGCGCCCCTGACGTCGCGGTGGGCAGCGTGATCGGTAGCAATATCTTCAATGTGCTGGTGATTCTCGGGCTGGCCGCGCTGGTCATTCCACTACGCGTTTCCCGGCAGCTGGTACGCCTGGATATCCCGCTGATGATCGCCGCCAGCGCCCTGGTCTACCTGCTGGCCGGAAACGGCCAACTGGGCCGCCTCGAAGGCCTGCTGCTGGTTCTTGGCTTGCTGGGCTACCTGGGCATGCTATGGCACCAGTCACGGCATTACGCCCGCACTTATCCTGCCCCCGAGGCCGTGCACACCAGTGCCGGGCGTTTCTGGAGCGGCGCGATGCTGCAGGTGCTGCTGGGCCTGGGCCTGCTGAGTCTGGCCGGCCACCTGCTGCTCGAGGCTGCCGTGGAGGTGGCCACCGACCTGGGGCTGTCCGAGCGCATCATTGGCCTTACGGTGGTTGCCGTCTGCACGTCCTTGCCGGAGCTGGCCGCGGCCCTGATCGCGGCCCTGCGCGGCGAGCGGGAAATCGCGGTGGGCACGGTGATCGGCAGCAACCTGTTCAACCTGCTGGCCGTGCTGGGCCTGACCGCGGTGGTCACGCCGGAGCCACTGTCGATTTCGCCCAATGCCCTGGATTTCGACCTGCCGGTGATGCTGGGGGTCGCGGTGTTGAGCCTGCCGGTGTTCTATTCCGGCTACCGCGTCACCCGTGCCGAAGGGCTGGTATTTCTCTGCCTCTACCTGGCCTACGGCCTGCATGTGGTGGCCTTCACCACTGGCATGCCGCTGGCCGGGCGGCTGGAGCACCTGATGCTGTTCTACGTCTTGCCGGTGCTTGCTGCGGTATTGATGTACACCACAGTGCGGGCCTGGCGGCGACAGCACTGATGGGTGTAGGGCTTAGGCGGGTCGTTGTGATTGAGACCGAGCACCGCCCGCCATTGGCAAGGTTTGCGTAGTCCTGTAGGAGCGGCCTTGTGCCGCGATGGGGCGCGTAGCGGCCCCAATTATTAGGCAACGGCAGCTATTTAATACGTCGAGCGCGGTCGAAAGGTTCGCTCTCTCACTAGATTCTGATCACAACAGCACCAGTGACCCTTCTGTTGCTCGTCAGACACGATAGCCCAGGCGCCGCCAAATGCGACGTCAGGAGGCCGAGTGGAAGCCTTGCGCAGGTGGGTGCCAGGCATGGATGCCTGGCAAGCGGCGCAGGGCCATGGATGGCCCTTCGCCGCGCCCCGCCGGAGCAAGGCTGGAGCGAGGGAACCCCGGAGCGAAGCGCAGGGGCCGGATGCAGGAGCCAGCGTTTTTTGGTTACTTTTTGTCGCGTTTGACAAAAAGTGACCCGCCGTAAGGGCGGAAAGGTGACTCAGCGTCGCCATCGCAAACGGACTATTCGCTTAAATCAATACCAACGAGTCGACCAAACACCGGGCGCATTGGAATCGCGAAATATCTATTCGCCATGGCGGCGCTGACTCACCTTTTCGCCTTTACGGCGACCTACTTTTGCTCGGTTGGTACGACACGAAATCGCGTCATGCGCCAGGCGTCCGCGCGACAAGCCCACAGGATGGACTGGCCGTAAACAAACGTAGGAGCGAGCGCAGCTCGCGATGCGCCGCGCGGGCGGCGCTCTATCTCATGGGCGCAGGAAACCTAACGGCGAACCTGGCGCGCTTTCTTCATCCGGAACGCCACCCACAGCACTGCGATCCACAGCGGGATCAACATCACCGAGATGCGGATCGGCGGAGTCAGGTACATCACCACCAGGATCAGCACGATGAACGCCAGGCACAGGTAGTTGCTCAGCGGGTGCCACAAGCTGCGGTAGAACGGCGTGATCCCTGCGGCCAACTTGGCCTTGCGGAACTTCAAGTGAGTGATGCTGATGCTTGCCCAGTTGATCACCAGTGCCGACACCGCCAGGGCCATGAGCAGGCCGAAGGCCTCGCCCGGCATCAGGTAATTGATCAGCACGCACAGGCCCGTGGCGAATGCCGAGACGCCCAACGCCGTCAACGGCACGCCGCGGCGGCTGACCTTGAGCAACTGGCGTGGCGCATCGCCCTGGCTGGCCAGGCCGAACAGCATGCGGCTGTTGGCATAGACGCAGCTGTTGTACACCGACAGCGCAGCCGTGAGCACGACGATGTTGAGGATGGTGGCCACCAGGTCGCTGTCCAGCTCATGGAAGATCATCACGAACGGGCTGCCGCCCTGCACCACTTTCTGCCATGGGTACAGCGACAGCAGCACAGCCAGCGCGCCGATATAGAAGATCAGGATGCGGTAGACCACTTGGTTGGTGGCCTTGGGGATGCTCTCGCGTGGGTTGTCTGCCTCGGCCGCGGTGATGCCCACCAGCTCCAGCCCGCCGAAGGAGAACATGATCACCGCCAGGGCCATGATCAAGCCGGTGACGCCGTTGGGGAAGAACCCGCCGAATTGCCAGAGGTTCGCCACGCTGGCATCCGGCCCGCCATGGCCGCTGCCCAGCAACCAGGCGCCGAAGCCGATCATGCTGACGATCGCCACCACCTTGACCAGGGCGAACCAGAACTCCAGTTCACCGTAGACCTTCACCTGGGTCAGGTTGATGGCGTTGATCACCACGAAGAAGATCGCCGCCGTCGCCCAGGTGGGGAAGCCCGGCCACCAGTACTGGACATAGATACCGACGGCGGTCAGCTCGGCCATGCCCACCAGCACGTACACCACCCAGTAGTTCCAGCCCGAGACGAAGCCTGCGAACTCGCTCCAGTACTGGTGGGCGAAGTGGCTGAAGCTGCCGGCGACCGGCTCCTCGACGACCATCTCGCCCAGCTGGCGCATGATCAGGAAGGCCATCAGGCCGGCAATGGCGTAGCCCAGCAGGACGGACGGGCCGGCCAGCTGGATGGTCTGGGCGATGCCCAAAAACAGCCCGGTACCAATGGCCCCACCCAGCGCAATGAGCTGGATATGGCGATTCTTCAACCCGCGCTGTAACCGCTCGGGCGTGCTCTGGTCTTGCATGAAGTGTCCTCAGGTCAGGAGGCGTGTTGTTGTTGGTGTGCGCGCAGTGAAGGATCTAGATCCATCCGCCCCACTGCAAGATGAAAATGCCGATATTGGTGGTGATCGCGGCGAGCAACGTGGTGATCACGATGATCGAGGCGGCCAGCTCGTGGTTGCCGTTGGCCGCTCGCGCCATCACATAGCTGGCCGCGGCGGTCGGGCTGCCGATGTAGAGGAACAGGATGCCCAGCTCGGCGCCACGGAACCCGCACAGCCAGGCGCCCAAGGTGCCGATCAAGGGCAGCCAGACCATCTTCGTCAGGCTGGCGTCGATGGCCAGCCTGCCGCTGTCGCGCAGCGCAGCCAGGGACAAGGTCCCGCCAATGCAGATCAGCGCCAGCGGCAGGGTCATCTGGGCGAGGTAGTCGCTGGAGGTCAGCAACCAGTTGGGTAACGCCACCTGGCCATAAGCCATGGGGGCGGCAAGCAGCACGCTGATGATCAGCGGGTTGCTGAAAATGCTCTTGCAGATGCTCCACGGGTCGGATTTCAGGTCCGGGCTGTAGACCGCCAACACCACCGCCGAGAGGGAGTTGTACAGGAGGATCACCAGGCCCGCGAGCACCGCGCCCAGGGAGATGCCGTAGTCGCCGTACAGGCTGGCGGCCAGGGCCAGGCCGATCACCCCATTGTTGCCGCGAAAGGCGCCCTGGGTGTAGATGCCGCGGTCGGCCTCGGGGCAGCGCCAGATGGCCAGGATCCAGGACAGGGCGAAACCGACCAGGGTGGCGAGAACGAAATAGAGCAGGACACCGGGCTTGACCGCAGCCGCCAGGTCGGCGTGGTAGATGCCGAGGAACAGCAGGGCCGGCATGCAGACGTTGAACACCAGGGACGAGGCGACCTTGATGAAGTTGTCGTCGATCAGGCGGATACGCTTGAGGAGCACGCCCAGGAACAGCATGGCGAACACCGGGGCCGTGATGTTCAGCGTCTGGATGAGAAGGGCGAGCATTGCGGGTCCTGAGGGGTTGCCGTTGGGGGCTAATGATACGCGAACTAGGGGGATTTGCGGGGAATAGGGGGAATTCAGCGAAATTTCAGAGGTAACGGCGGTGGCCACTGCCGCTAGGATCATGTTGTTGGGTTGGCTGTCCCGGCCCTATCGCCGGCAAGCCGGCTCCCACAAGGTTCGCCTTCTGCGGGAGATCATCCGGTCCGCCAGCGCTGATCCCTTGTGGGAGCCGGCTTGCCGGCGATGGGCTGCAAGGCAGCCCTGACAGCACCAATCACCGAACGACCCTGTGAATCGATCAGCGTCGCACTGGACGTTTCTGCAACTTGCGCTGCAGCGTGCGTCGGTGCATCCCCAGCGCGCGCGCTGTCGCCGAGATGTTTCCATCATGCTCGGCCAGCACCCGCTGGATGTGCTCCCACTGCAACCGGTCCACCGACATCGGGTTCTCCGGCACCAGCGAATCCAGGTCCGCATGCTCGGACAGCAACGCCGCCAATACATCATCCGCGTCTGCCGGTTTGCACAGGTAATTGCACGCCCCGCGCTTGATCGCCTCGACCGCGGTAGCGATGCTGGAATACCCCGTCAGGATCAGCACCCGCATCTCCGGGTCGAGCTCCAGCAGCTTGGGCAGCAACACCAACCCGGAGTCCCCGTCCATCTTCAGGTCCAGGGTCGCGTAGTCAGGCACGTCCTGCCTGGCCAGCACCAACCCCTCCTCGGCGGAGGACGCGGTGCTCACGCGGAAACCGCGGCGGCTCATGGCCCGCGCCATGACGCGGGTGAAGGTGGCGTCGTCGTCCACCAGCAACAGGTGCGGCAGCTCTTCGCCTTCGACCAGGTTTTCTTCGCTCATCGTTCATCTCCTCGCTTGCCATGGGGCAGGCGCAGCTCGGTGAGGGTGCCGCCCTGTTCATGACTATAGAGTTTCACCGAGCCGCCAGCACGGGTCACGCTGGCCTTGCTCAGGAACAGGCCCAGGCCGAAGCCTTTGCCCTTGGTGGTAAAGAAGGGTTTGCCGATCGCTTCGGCAATCGCCACGGGAATGCCGGCGCCGTGGTCTCGAATGCTGATGATGATGTCCTGCTCGTCCCAGTCCAACTGTACTTCCAGGTCGTCCGGGCAGGCATCGGCGGCATTGTTCAGCAGGTTCAGCAAGGCCTGGGTCAGGTCCGGTGGTGGCGTCAGGCGTGGTACCGCGCCGTCGCGCAGGCGCTGGAAGCGGTATGTGGCTTCAGGGCGCATCAGGTGCCAACGGTTGAGCGCCTCGTCGAGCCAGGCGGTCACCTCCTGCTCCACCACGCTCATCCGGCGGTTGGCCTCGGCTGCGCGTACCAGTTGCTGCAAGGTTTCCTTGCACAGCTTGACCTGGTCTTGGAGCACCTCCAGGTCTTCCTGCAATTGCGGGTCGGTATGATCCTGGCGCATCTCGTTGAGCAGCACGCTCATGGTCGCCAGCGGCGTACCAAGCTCGTGGGCGGCGCCTGCGGCCTGGGTGGCCACGGCCAGCAGTTGCTCGTCGCGCAGGCTCTCTTCGCGTCGGTCGGCGCGCAGTTTCTCCTGGCGGCGCAACTCCTCGGCCATGCGCGCGGCGAAGAAGGTGATCACCCCAGCGGCCAGGGCGATGCTCAGCCACATGCCGTAGACCTGCATCTTGTCCCGCGCCATGGGCAAAGTCTCGAGCGGGTAGAACTGCACCAACAGCAGGCTGTAGGCCACCAGCGCGATACCCGACAGCACCAGCGAGTAAATCCACGGCAAGGTCACCGCGGCGATCGCCAGCGGCACCAGGTAATAGGAAACGAAGGGGTTGGTCGAGCCCCCCGAGTAATACAACAAGGCGCTGTGGATCAGCAGGTCGCAGGCCAGCTGGAAGGCATATTCCAGCTCGGTGACCGGCAACGACAGGCGCAGGCGCAGGGCGGTGAACGCGCACAGCAACGATGAAAGCGCCAGCGTCGCCGCCAGCGACAGCCAGGGCAATGGCAACAGCTCGGTCCAGTAGGCCACGCCCACGGAGCCGGCCTGGGCGGCCAGGACCAGGATGCGGATGAAGGTCAGGCGCCAGAGGTTCTGGCGGGTAGCGGACAGCGGGTGAACGGCAGCGAGCATGAGCTCTCCTGATGAGTGCTCCAGGAAAATCGCCTGAAGTATACCGAAGCCAGGCCCCCCACAGCAGCAATGCGGCAAAGCGCCACACTTTGTCACAGGTTCATGATGGCACTTAGGAACCCACTACACTGTTCCCGGTCTGATGGGCCATGCGTGGCAAGGACACCGCCCCCACGCTTTCTTTTTTGCCAAGGAGTCAACCATGCAACTACCTCGTCGCAGCACTGCGCTGATCCTGTCCTGTGGCCTGCTGGCCAGCCTGCCGGTGCTGGCCGCCGAAGCGCCCCGCTACAACCAGGTATCGCTGCGCGCCGAAGTCAGCAAGGAAGTGGCACGCGACCTGATGGTCGTGACCCTCTACAGCGAAGCCCAGAACAGCGACCCCGGCAAGCTGGCCAAGGAAATCACCGAGACCATGAACAAGGCCGTTCAGCAGGCGCGCCAGGTCAAGGATGTGAAGATCAGCCAAGGCAGCCGCAACAGCTACCCGGTGTACGACAGCAAAGGCCAGAAGATCACCGGCTGGCGAGAGCGCGCGGAGCTGCGCCTGGAAAGCGCCGACTTCCCTGCCCTGTCCAAGCTCACCGGCGAGCTGCTGCAGGACCTGAAGATGGGCGGCATGGACTTCTCCATCGCCCCGGCCACCCGCAAGGCCAGTGAAGATGCCCTGCTCAAGGACGCCGTCGATGCCTTCAAGGCCCGCGCACAGCTAGCCACCGAGGCATTGGGTGGCAAGGGCTACAAGGTGGTCAGCCTGAACCTCAACAGCAGCGGTTACCCACGCCCCTATCTGCGTAGCGCGCCAATGGCCATGAAGGCCATGGCGGCCGACGAGGCGGCACCGGCACCGGACATCGAGGCCGGCACCAGCGAAGTCAGCATGAATGCCGATGGCCTGATCGAAGTGCAAATGCCCTGATCGGGTCTATGGCCGAAGCGACAGGTGCAACGCTTGTCGCTTCACCGTCTACGCTACGCCGCTGGAATTTTTCAGCTCAAAAAGACCTTTCCCACAGTACTTACGGCACTTTCCTATTGACTCAGAGGCCAGCAAATAAACGCTAAATTGCTGGCAAAAAACCATCGCAAACGTACAACTTGCGGCAAAGTTATAGGAATGCGACATCCATGTACGTTGGTCCCACTATTTTGACGCCAACTATCCTTCTGCCTGTTGCATTGGCAATCTCGCCTGCATAAGTATCCGCAAGTCGGCTCACGAGGCCACCTCAATCGAAAAAGAACAATGAGGCCACCATGCTAAAACACGCAGTCATTCCGTTCCTGGTCGGCGCAGGCTTGCTCGCCGGCGCACCTTCCGCACTTGCAGCCACCAACCTGGTGTTCTGCTCCGAAGGCAGCCCCGCCGGCTTCGACCCCGGCCAATACACTACCGGAACCGACTTCGATGCCTCGGCAGAGACCGTCTTCAACCGCCTGACCCAGTTCGAACGCGGCGGAACCGCTGTCATCCCGGGCCTGGCGACCAAATGGGACGTTTCCGAGGATGGCAAGACCTACACCTTCCACCTACGGGAAGGGGTCAAGTTCCATAGCACCGACTTCTTCAAGCCGACCCGCGAATTCAACGCCGACGACGTGCTGTTCACCTTCAACCGCATGCTCGACAAGAACCACCCCTTCCGCAAAGCCTACCCCACCGAATTCCCCTACTTCACCGACATGGGCATGGACAAGAACATCGCCAAGGTGGAGAAAATCGACGATCACACCGTCAAGTTCAGCCTCAACCAGGTCGACGCCGCGTTCATCCAGAACCTGGCCATGAGCTTCGCCTCGATCCAGTCCGCCGAATACGCCGACCAACTGCTCAAGCAGGGCAAGGCCGCCGACATCAACCAGAAGCCGATCGGCACCGGCCCGTTCGTGTTCAGCAAGTACCAGAAGGACGCCCAGATCCGCTTCAAGGGCAACAAGGACTACTGGAACCCCGACGATGTGAAGATCGACAACCTGATCTTCGCCATCAGCACCGACGCCTCGGTGCGCATGCAAAAGCTCAAGAAGAACGAGTGCCAGGTCACCCTCTTCCCACGCCCGGCGGACATCGAGCCGCTGAAGAAGGACCCGAAGCTGCAGATGCCTGAACAGGCCGGCTTCAACCTCGGCTACATCGCCTACAACGTGATGGACAAGGTCAAGGGCAGCAACGAGCCCAACCCCCTGGCCCAGCTGAAGGTGCGCCAGGCCCTGGACATGGCGGTGAACAAGCAACAGATCATCGAGTCGGTGTACCAGGGCGCAGGCCAACTGGCGGTCAACGCCATGCCACCGACCCAGTGGTCCTACGACACCACCATCAAGGACGCCCAGTACGACCCGGAAAAGGCCAAGCAGCTGCTCAAGGAAGCCGGCATCAAGGAAGGCACCGAGATCACCCTGTGGGCCATGCCGGTGCAACGCCCCTACAACCCCAACGCCAAGTTGATGGCCGAAATGCTCCAGTCCGACTGGGCCAAGGTCGGCATCAAGGCCAAAATCGTCAGCTACGAGTGGGGCGAGTACATCAAGCGCTCCAAAGGTGGCGAGCAAGGCGCCATGCTGATCGGCTGGAGCGGCGACAACGGTGACCCGGACAACTGGCTGGGCACCCTCTATGGCTGCGATGCCATGGACGGCAACAACTTCTCCAAATGGTGCTACAAGCCCTACGACGACCTGATCAAGCAAGCCAAGGCCACCCCTGACCAGGCCAAGCGCACCGAGCTGTACCAAAAGGCGCAGCACATCCTCAAGGAACAAGTGCCGATCACGCCTATCGCGCACTCCACCGTCTACCAGCCGATGAGCGCCAAGGTGAAGGACTTCAAGATCAGCCCCTTCGGCCTGAACTCCTTCTACGGCGTGAGCGTGGAGAAATAGCGCCAGCTCTTTCGCCGCGGGCCTGACGGCCTGCGGCGATCCCCAGCGCCACGAACGCAACCTGCAACCAGCGCCCTCCCGATGCCCCCAGCACCGGGACAGGGACCCTGTTGCCGCAATTCAACCAATCGCGGCGAAAACAGACGGAAAAGGACTCGCCATGCGCCATGCCACACTCCTCAGCACCCTGCTCGGCCTCGGCCTGATGACCCAAGCCCCTGGCCTGCTCGCCAAGAATCTGGTGTTCTGCTCCGAAGGCAGCCCCGCCGGCTTCGACACCGCCCAGTACACCAGCGCTACCGACAACGATGCCGCCGAACCGATCTACAACCGCCTGGTCGAGTTCGAACGTGGCGGCACCGCTGTCCAGCCCGCCCTGGCGACCCGCTGGGAGGTCTCCGAAGACGGCCTGCGCTACACCTTCCACCTGCGCGAGGGGGTGAAGTTCCACGGCAACAAGGCCTTCACGCCAAGCCGCGACTTCAATGCCGACGATGTGCTGTTCACCTTCAACCGCATGCTCGACAAGAATCACCCGTTCCGCACGGCCTACCCGACCGAGTTCCCCTACTTCATCAGCATGGGCCTGGACAAGAACATCGCCAAGGTCGAGAAGGCCGACCCGCTGACCGTCGTTTTCACCCTCAACAGTGTCGATGCCGCGTTCATCCAGAACCTGGCCATGAGCTTCGCCTCCATCCTCTCCGCCGAGTACGCCGACCACCTGATGGCCGAGGGCCGCCCCAGCGATATCAACCAGAAGCCGATCGGCACCGGCCCGTTCGTGTTCCAGCGCTACCAGAAGGACTCGCAGATCCGCTACAAGGGCAACAAGAACTACTGGGCGCCGGAGGACGTGAAGCTCGACAACCTGGTGTTCTCCATCAACATCGACCCCTCGGTGCGTATCCAGAAGCTGCGCCGCAACGAGTGCCAGGTCACCCTGCATCCGCGCCCGGCAGACCTGCCGTCGGTCAAGGCCGACGACAAGCTGCAGGTATTGCAGAAGCCTGGTTTCAACCTTGGCTACATCGCCTACAACACCCAACATCCGCCCTTCGACCGGCTCGAGGTGCGCCAGGCCATGGACATGGCGGTGAACAAGCAGGCGATCGTCCAGGCCGTGTACCAGGAGGCAGGCCAAGTGGCGACCAATGCCATGCCGCCGACCCAGTGGTCCTACGATGACAGCATCAAGGACGCCCAATACGACCCCGAAAAAGCCAAGCAACTGCTCGCCCAGGCCGGCGTCAAGCCAGGCACGGAAGTCACCCTGTGGGCCATGCCCGTGCAGCGCCCCTACAACCCCAATGCCAAGCTGATGGCCGAAATGCTCCAGGCCGACTGGAGCAAGCTCGGCTTCAAGGTGCGCATCGTCAGCTACGAGTGGGGTGAATACCTCAAGCGTATGAAGAACGGCGAGCACGACATCGCGCTGATCGGCTGGACCGGCGACAACGGTGACCCGGACAACTGGCTGGGCACCCTGTACAGCTGCGATGCCATCGGCAGCAACAACTATTCCCTCTGGTGCGACCGGCAGTACGACACGCTGGTCAAGAAAGCCAAGCAGGTCACCGACCGCGAGCAGCGCACCCAGCTCTATCAGCAAGCCCAGCAACGTCTCAAGCAACAGGTACCGATCACCCCGGTGGCCCACTCCACGGTCAACCAGCCGATCAGCGCCAAGGTCAACGACTTCAAGGTCAGCCCCTTCGGGCGTAACGATTTTTCCGGTGTGAGTGTCGACTGACCGGACTGCGACCCGCGAACCGGCCGCCCCCATCAAAGCGCTGGCATGGCGAGGGCTTCGCCCTCGATCGCGGGGCAAGCCCGCTCCTACACGGTCTGCGCCAGCAGCCTGATCTACCGGTTCCCCCGAATTTGCCCGGCGATCCCGCGGCAAACCTGGCAGTACCGCTGTACCGCAACATGCCCGGCCCATAAGGCACGGGAATAACTAGAAAATAGAAAGGGAGCTTCACCTTGAGACGTACAACCATCACCGCACTGGCCCTGGCCATAAGCGCAGTTTCCGCCACGGCACAGGCCGAACCCGTCAGCCAGGACTTCGTGCCCATCACCCTGAAATCAGGCAGCGAGCAGGCCGAGGCGAGTGGCTTTCTCGAAGGCCAGAGCCTGACCGGCAGCACGCGCAACTGGTACGCCCGGGAACGTGCTACCCGCGCGCCGCTGTTCAAGTACTACAAGAGCGACGGCACCCGGCACGCCACCCACAGCCGTGACAACTGGGTGCAGGGCACCATCCTCAATTACAGCTCGGGCTTCACCCAGGGCACCGTGGGCTTAGCCGTGGAAGCCGCCGGCTACAACGCCATCGCCCTGGAACGTGGCCGCGCCGCCGTGGCCGGGCCGAACAACCGCACGCTCACCCACAGCGACGGCGACGTGATCGGCCAGTGGAGCAAGATGGGCCTGGCCAACGTCAAGGCGCGGGTGTCCAACACCACCCTCACCGTCGGCCGCCAGTCGGTCGATACACCGATGATGGCCTACATCGGCAACCGTGCGCTGCCGTCTAGCTTCCAGGGCGCGTTCCTGCACAGCGCCGAGTTCGACAACCTGTCGTTCGACCTGGGCACCTTCGACCGCGTCTCGCCACGTACCGAGCAGAGCCTGAGCAAGTTTCGCAGCGAGTACAGTGCCACCGGCGTCGAAACCGACCGTGCCAGCACCGTCGGGGTCAACTACCAGCCGTTCAAGAGCCTGAGCACCAGCCTCTACGCCACCAAGGTCGAGGACTTCTGGAACCAGTACTACTTCGGCGCCAACCATGTGCTGGGCGACAGCGCGGTGCTGAGCCTGACCACAGGCCTGAACTACTACAAGACCGTGGACGCCGGCAGCCGCAAGATGGGCCAGATCGACAACGACACCTACAGCCTGTCGTTCGGCCTCACCCACCAGGCCCACACGCTGTCCGCCTCCTGGCAGCAGGTCAACGGCAACGAGTACTTCGACTACCTGCACGAGACCAACGGCATCTTCCTGGCCAACTCGCTGCTGTCGGACTTCAACGGCCCCAACGAGAAATCCCTGCAGATCTCCTATGTGCTGAACATGGCCCCCTATGGTGTGCCAGGGCTCAAGTTCAACGTGTACAACGCACGCGGCTGGGGCATCGACGGCACCCACTACCGAGGTACGGCCTATGACGTCAATGGCATGGACGGCGAGACCCATTATGAATGGGGCATCGGCACCAGCTACGCGGTGCAGAGCGGGCCGCTGAAAGACACCAGCATCCGCGCCACCTACACCGCGCACCGTGCCAGCAAGGCCCAGGCCGACGGCAGCCTGGACGAGCTGCGTATCGTCACCACCATTCCGTTCAACATTCTCTGAGCCAGGATGCCCGGCCCGCCCCCGTGCGGGCCGTGGCAGCTACGCTGGAACAATCTGCAGGGAGGTTCCATGAAATCGCTACCGCTACGTGCCGCCCTGGCGGCCGTCATCTTCGGCGCCGCGACTCACCTTGCGGCCAAGCCGCTGGTGGTATGCACCGAGGCAAGCCCGGAAGGCTTCGACATCGCCCAATACACCACCGCGGTTACCGCCGATGCCACGGCCGAGGCCATCTTCAATCGCCTGGTCGACTTCAAGCCCGGCACCACCGACATCCAGCCGGCACTGGCCGAACGCTGGGACATCAGCCCAGACGGGCTGGTCTACACCTTCCATCTGCGCAAAGGCGTCAAGTTCCACACCACGCCCTACTTCACGCCAACCCGCGATTTCAACGCCGACGACGTGCTGTGGAGCCTGAATCGGCAACTGAGAAAGGACCACCCCTGGCACGACAAGACCAGCGTCGGCTACCCCTACTTCGAAAGCATGGCCTTCAAGGACCTGCTCAAGTCGGTGGAAAAAACCGACGATCATACCGTGGTGATCACCCTGACCCGCCCGGAAGCGCCCTTCCTGCGCGACATGGCCATGGCCTTCACCTCGATCTACTCGGCCGAATACGGCGACCAGTTGCTCAAGGCCGGCAAGACCGCCGAGCTCAACAGCAAGCCGGTGGGCACCGGGCCGTTCATCTTCCAGCGCTACAACAAGGACGCCCAGGTCCGCTACAAGCCCAACCCGGACTATTTCCGTGGCAAGCCGCCAGCCGATGCCCTGATCTTCGCCATTGCGACAGACAGCAACGTGCGGCTGCAGAAGCTGCGCGCCAACGAGTGCCAGATCGCGCTATACCCCAAGCCTGACGACGTCCCGGCCATCAAGACCGACCCCAAGCTCAAGGTCGCCGAGATAGAGGCGCTGGTCACCGGTTATATCTCGATGAACACCGAGCACAAGTACCTGAGCGACGTGCGCGTACGCAAGGCGATCAACATCGCCTTCGACCGCCAGACCCACGTCGACCAGCTGTTCGGCAAAGGCAACGCTCTGGTCGGGGTCAACCCGTACCCGCCGACCATGACCGGCTACAACACCGAGAACCAGAACCCGCCCCGCGACCTGGCCAAGGCCCGCGAGCTACTCAAGGAAGCTGGCGTGCCCGAAGGCGCCCGGCTCACGTTGTTCACCCGCAACGGCGGCGGCCCCACCAACCCCAACCCGCGCCTGTCGGCCGAAATGCTCCAGGCAGACCTCGCCCAAATCGGCATCAAGCTCGACATCCGCGTGATGGAATGGGCCGAAATGCTGCGCCGGGCCAAGAAGGGCGAAGCGGACCTGGTGTCCACCGGCTGGGCCGGAGACAACGGCGACCCGGACAACTTCTTGAGCCCGTTGCTCAGCTGCGACGCGGCCAAAAGCGGCGAGAACTATGCCCGCTGGTGCAACCCGAAATTCCAGGAACTGATCAGCCGCGCCCGCGAAGTGATCGACAACGACGAACGCGCCAGGCTCTATGCCCAGGCGTTGAAGGTGTACGATGACGACCAACCCTGGATCAGCATGGCGCATCCGAAGATGTTCACCGCCATGCGTGACAACGTGGAGGGTTACGTGATCAACCCTCTGACCAACAACAACTTCGCCACCACCAAGGTGAAGTAGAACAACAACGACCGCCGGCGCCCCACGAAGGAGCCGGCGGCACCGCCTGACCGGCTGATGAGGTACACCCGACGATGTTGAGTTTTATTGCCCGGCGCCTGGGCCTGCTGATTCCGACCTTCTTCGGCATCACCTTGCTGACCTTCGCGCTCATACGCCTGATCCCCGGCGACCCGGTGGAAGTGATGATGGGCGAGCGCAGGGTCGACCCCGAAATGCATGCCCAGGCCATGGAGCGCCTGGGCCTGAACAAGCCCCTGCCGGTCCAGTACCTGGACTACATCGGCAAGCTCGCCCAGGGTGACCTGGGCGAATCGTTGCGTACGCGTGAAAGCGTGTGGAACGAGTTCCTCACCCTGTTCCCCGCCACCCTGGAGCTGGCCTTCGCCGCCCTGCTGTTCGCCGGCATCGTCGGCCTGCTGGCCGGGGTGATCGCCGCGCTCAAGCGAGGCTCGCTGTTCGACCACGGGGTCATGGGCATTTCCCTGGCCGGCTATTCCATGCCGATCTTCTGGTGGGGCCTGATCCTGATCATGTTCTTCTCGGTAAGCCTGGGCTGGACGCCCGTCTCCGGGCGCATCGACCTGCTCTACGACATCGAGCCCAAGACCGGCTTCATGCTCATCGACACCCTGCTCAGCGAAGAAGAAGGCGCGTTCAAGGACGCGGTCATGCACCTGATCCTGCCGGCCATCGTGCTGGGCACCATCCCCCTGGCGGTGATCGCCCGCATGACCCGCTCCTCGATGCTCGAGGTGCTGCGCGAGGACTACATCCGTACGGCACGGGCCAAGGGCCTGTCGCCTTCACGCGTGGTGTTCATCCATGGCCTGCGCAATGCGCTGATCCCGGTGCTGACCGTGTTCGGCCTGCAGGTCGGCACCCTGCTCGCCGGTGCCGTGCTCACCGAAACCATCTTCTCCTGGCCGGGCATCGGCAAGTGGCTGATCGAGGCCATCGGTGCCCGTGACTACCCCGTGGTCCAGAACGGCATCCTGTTGATTGCCTGCCTGGTGATCCTGGTCAACTTCGTCGTGGACATCCTCTACGGCCTGGCCAACCCACGCATCCGTCATCAGCGCTGAGGCCCAAGCCATGACTAGCTCGATTCCAAAATCCGTCACCCCGGCAAGCCCGGTGGACCAGAGCCTGCTCTACCCTTCCCCGTACAAGGAATTCTGGCAGGCCTTCTCGCGCAACAAGGGCGCCGTCGCAGGCCTGGCCTTCATGTGCCTGGTGGTGTTCTGCGCCGTGTTCGCCCCGTGGGTCGCCCCGCACAACCCCAGCGAGCAGTACCGCGACTTCCTGCTGACCCCGCCGGTCTGGCTCGAAGGCGGCACCTGGCAATTCATTCTCGGCACCGACGAACTCGGCCGCGACCTGCTCTCGCGGTTGATCCAGGGCGCACGGCTGTCGCTGCTGATCGGCCTGTCGTCGGTGGTGATGTCGCTGATCCCCGGCATCCTGCTGGGCCTGCTGGCCGGGTTCTTCCCGCAGATCCTCGGCCCCTCGATCATGCGCCTGATGGACGTGATGCTGGCCCTGCCGTCGCTGCTGCTGGCCGTCGCCATCGTCGCCATCCTCGGCCCAGGCCTGATCAACACCGTGATCGCCATCGCCATCGTCTCGCTGCCATCCTACGTGCGCCTGACCCGCGCCGCGGTAATGGGCGAGCTGAACCGCGACTACGTCACCGCCGCACGCCTGGCCGGCGCCGGCCTGCCACGTTTGATGTTCGTCACCGTGCTGCCCAACTGCATGGCGCCGCTGATCGTCCAGGCGACCTTGAGCTTCTCCTCGGCGATCCTCGACGCCGCCGCCCTGGGCTTCCTGGGCCTTGGCGTCCAGCCGCCCACCCCCGAGTGGGGCACCATGCTGGCCTCGGCCCGCGACTACATCGAGCGCGCCTGGTGGGTGGTCAGCCTGCCGGGCCTGACCATCTTGCTCAGCGTGCTGGCGATCAACCTGATGGGCGACGGGCTGCGTGATGCGCTGGACCCGAAACTCAAGAACGCCGCCTGAGGAGAACGCCATGTCACTGTTGCAGATCAACAACCTGAACGTGCGCTTCGGCGACGCCAATGCCGTGCCCGTGGTGGACGGCCTGGACCTTGCGGTGGATGCCGGCGAGATCCTCGCCATCGTCGGCGAGTCCGGCTCGGGCAAGTCGGTCACCATGATGGCCCTGATGGGCCTGATCGACGCACCCGGGCGCATCACCGCCGATGTGCTCAACTTCGACGGCACCGATATGCTCAAGCTCAGCGGCCGGCAACGTCGCAAGGTGGTGGGCAAGGACATCGCCATGGTCTTCCAGGACCCGATGACCGCACTGAACCCCAGCTACACCGTGGGCTACCAGATCGAGGAAGTGCTGCGCCAACACCTCGGGCTCAAGGGCAAGGCCGCTCGCCAGCGCGCCCTGGAGCTGCTCAAGAAGGTCGAGATCCCGGCCGCCGAAAGCCGCCTGGACGCCTACCCCCATCAGCTCTCCGGCGGCATGAGCCAGCGCGTGGCGATCGCCATGGCCATCGCCGGCGAACCCAAGCTTTTGATCGCCGACGAGCCGACCACCGCCCTGGACGTGACCATTCAGGCGCAGATCATGGAGCTGCTGGTGAACCTGCAGAAGGAGCGCAACATGGCGCTCATTCTCATCACCCACGACCTGGCCGTGGTCGCCGAGACCGCCAAGCGCGTCTGCGTGATGTACGCAGGGCAAGCGGTGGAGGTGGGCCAGGTGCCGGAACTGTTCGACATCCCCGCCCACCCCTACAGCGAAGCCTTGCTGGCGGCCATCCCCGAGCACAGCATCGGTGCCGAACGCCTGGCCACCTTGCCCGGCATCGTCCCCGGCCGCTACGACCGGCCCAAGGGCTGCCTGCTGTCGCCGCGCTGCCCCTACGTGCAGGAAAACTGCCGTCAGCAGCGCCCTCCTCTAGATCCCCAGGCGCACAGCCTGGCACGTTGCTTCTACCCGCTGAACCAGGAGGTGGCGTGATGACCGTCGTCCTATCCGCCCGTGAACTGACCCGTCACTACGAAGTCTCCCGCGGCCTGTTCAAGGGCCATGCGCTGGTGCGCGCGCTCAATGGCGTGTCGTTCGAGCTGGAGGCCGGCAAAACGCTGGCCGTGGTCGGCGAGTCCGGCTGTGGCAAGTCCACCCTGGCCCGTGCGCTCACCCTGATCGAAGAGCCGTCCTCCGGCTCCCTGCAGATCGCCGGCACCGAAGTGAAAGGCGCCAGCAAGGCCGAGCGCAAGCAGTTGCGCCGTGACGTGCAGATGGTCTTCCAGAGCCCCTATGCCTCGCTCAATCCGCGCCAGAAGATCGGCGACCAGCTGGCCGAGCCACTGCTGATCAACACCGCCTTGAGCAAGGCCGAGCGCCGCGAGAAAGTGCAGAAGATGATGGAGCAGGTCGGCCTGCGTCCCGAGCACTACCAACGCTACCCGCACATGTTCTCCGGTGGCCAGCGTCAGCGCATCGCCCTGGCCCGGGCGATGATGCTGCAGCCGAAGGTGCTGGTGGCCGACGAGCCGACCTCGGCCCTGGACGTGTCGATCCAGGCCCAGGTGCTGAACCTGTTCATGGACCTGCAGAAGGAGTTCAACACCGCCTACGTGTTCATCTCCCACAACCTCGCGGTGGTGCGCCATGTGGCCGACCAGGTGCTGGTGATGTACCTGGGCCGCCCGGCGGAGATGGGGCCGAAGGAGGACATCTACGAAAAACCTTTGCACCCCTACACCCAGGCCCTGCTGTCGGCGACCCCGGCCATCCACCCGGATCCGCTCAAGCCGAAGATCCGCATTGCCGGTGAACTGCCCAACCCGCTCAACCCACCGGATGGCTGCGCCTTCCACAAGCGTTGCCCCTATGCCACCGAGCGCTGTGCCAAGGAAGTGCCGGCGCTGCGTCAGGTGAGCACACGGCAGGTGGCGTGCCATTATGCCGAGCAGTTCCTCTAGAACCTTCAATCGCGGGGCAAGCCCGCTCCCACAGAACAACGCATAACTGTTTGATTTTGCAGGCCTTGTGGGAGCGGCGGTGCGGCGCTCCCACAGGGGGACCAGCGCTTGCCCCACGATGGCGCCGGCAACGCCTGCCCTGGCCTTGTCACCCACGCCCGGCCAGGGCACTATCCCGCCATGACCCTCGCCGACACCCCCGAGCAAACCCCGCTCACCGCCGACACCGTGCTGCGCTACCACCTCTGCTGGAAGCACCGCGATCTCGACGGCGTCATGGCGCTCTATCACCCGGACATCCAGTACCACGACTTCTTCCAGAACCGCGTACTCGGCTTCGATGAGCTGCGCGACTATGTGCGCGCCAGCCTGCCCCATGCCGCTGGTGAGGACATCGTCCACAGCGACCGCATCCGCGTGGACGGCTGCACTGCCTTCATCCAGTACCAGGTCACGGTCCAGGGCGGCGACGGGCTGGTGGCGTTCCAGTCCAGCGAAGCGATCACCGTCAAGGACGGGCTGATCTGGCGCATCAACGAGTACGCCACCCTGGTACGCGGCGATGCCAAGGGCTCCGACCGCAGCAACCCACGGCCGGCTACCAGCCGCCTTGGCCTGTCGCCCCGCCAGTTGTCGACCATGGCCCAGGACCTGGAACATTACTTCCAGCGCCAGCGCCCCTACCTCGACCCGGAGCTGGACCTGCAGCAGGTCGCCGAAGCCAGCGGCTACAGCCGCAACCAGATCTCCTACCTGCTCAACCAGGTGCTGGGGCAGAGCTTCTACCGCTACGTCAACCAGGCGCGCCTGCAGCACCTGCTGGCCAGCCTGGACGACAGCTGCACGCACATGCCGGTCGATGACCTGGCCTTCGCCGCCGGCTTCAACTCGCTCTCGGCGTTCTACAAGTGCTTTCGCGAACACACAGGGTTATCGCCCAAAGCCTATGTGAAGCAAATTTCCCTGCGTGCACGCACGTAGGACAGCCGCCACCCCGCCCCACTAGGATCGCCACAGACCTTTTATGGATGTGGAGCCGCAACACCATGCAACCCTGGCGCACGATCAGCCTCTGGATGGACCAGCTCGACGACCCCCTCTGCGCACGCCCGGCCCTGGGCCAGGACCTGACGGTGGACGTGTGCATCATCGGTGCCGGCTACACCGGGCTGTGGACGGCCTACTACCTCAAGCGCCAGGCGCCGCACCTGAGCATCGCGGTGATCGACGCCCATATCGCAGGCTTCGGCGCCTCCGGGCGCAACGGCGGGTGGCTGATGGGCAACCTGCTGGGCGAAGACCGCATGCTCGCCAGCCTTTCGCCGCAGCAACGTCGTGCCAGCATCGACCTGTTGCATGCGATCCCCGATGAAGTCCAGGGCGTGCTACAGCGCGAGGGCATCGACTGCGATTATCGCAAGGGCGGCGTGCTCTATTGCGCGGCCCGCTACCCCGAACAGGAGCGCAGCCTGCGCGCCTATCTGGACGGCCTGTACCGCCAGGGCATGACCTCGGACGACTACCGCTGGCTGGGCCCGGAGCAGCTCGGCGCCCAATTGCGGGTCAGCAATGCCTATGGCGCGATCTTCAGCCCCCACACCGCGACCATCCAGCCCGCCAAGCTGGTCCGGGGCCTGGCGCGCGTGGTCGAAGGCCTGGGCGTTGCTCTCTACGAGAACACCCCCGCCATCGACTGGCGCCCCGGCGAAGTGCGCACGCCACAGGCCACGATCCGCAGCCATTGGGTGGTGCCGGCAGTGGAAGGCTACGCCGCCAGCCTGCCGCCTTTGGGCCGTCATCAGTTACCTGTGCAAAGCCTGCTGGTGGCGACCGAGCCGTTACCGGAGTCGACCTGGGCGAGCATCGGCCTGAGTCAGGGCCAGGCCTTCAGCGAAAGCAGCCGCCAGGTCACCTATGGCCAGCGCACCGCCGATAACCGCCTGGTGTTTGGAGCCCGTGGCGGCTACCGCTTCGGCGGGCGACTGCGGGAAGACTTCAGCCTCACCGATGCCGAGATCGCCCTGCGCCGCTACCTGTTCAGCGAGCTGTTCCCACAACTCAAGGACGTGCGCATCACCCATTCGTGGGGCGGCAACCTGGGCATGGCCCGACGCTTCCACCCGCACATGCTGTGCGACCGCCAACGTGGCATCGCCCTGGCCGGCGGCTATGGCGGCGAAGGTGTCGGTGCCACCAACCTGGGCGGACGCACCTTGGCCGCGTTGATTCTCGACCAGCACAACGCCCTGACCGCACAGCCCTGGGTGTACGACAACCGCCCGCTGTCGAGCCTGGCCAGCTGGCCACCCGAGCCCTGCCGATGGCTGGGCTACAACGCGATCATTCGAAGCTTCGTGCACGAAGACCAGACCTTGGCCAACCCTGCCCGCGCGCCCTGGCGCAGGCACCTGGCCAGCAGCCTTGCCAACTTCATGGAAGGCTTCATGCGCTGATTCCCCTTCATCGCCACAGAGGATCCACCCCCATGAGCATCACCCAGTTCAAGCACACCGACAGCGCCATCCTGGACAGCTCCACCCCGGTCGCCGTCCCTCTCGGCGAGCCGGTCGCGGTCACTTCGACGACCTGCGTCGAACGCAACGACGGCGTCGAGACCGGCATCTGGGAATGCACGCCCGGGCGCTGGCGGCGACAGATCGTGCAGCAGGAGTTCTGCCACTTCGTCAAAGGCCGCTGCACCTTCACCCCCGACGGGGGCGAGCCCTTGCAGATCGAAGCCGGAGACGCCCTGATGCTACCGGCCAACAGCACCGGTACCTGGGACATCCAGGAGACGGTGCGCAAGACCTACGTGCTGATTTTCTGATTCACCACTCGCCTGCCGCCCTTCGATAACAACAAACCAAGCAAGGTATACCGGACATGCGCACGCTTCTTCTCGCCCCGCTGATGCTCGCCGCCTGCGCGGCCCATGCCAGCGACTCGGTGAAGATCTACAACTGGTCCAGCTACATCGCCCCCGATACGCTCAAGCAGTTCCAGCAAGCCACCGGCATCGTGCCCACCTACGATGTGTTCGACAGCAACGAGACCCTCGACGGCAAGTTGATGACCGGTCATTCCGGTTACGACGTGGTATTTCCCTCCAACCATTTCATGGCCCGGCAAATCCAGGGCAAGGCGCTGAAAAAGCTCGACAGAAGCCAGCTGCCCAACTGGCACAACCTCAACCCGGTGCTGCTCAAGGCCCTGGAAGTGAACGACCCGGGCAACCAGTACGGCTTCCCATACCTGTGGGGCAGCACCGGCATCGGCTACAACATCGACAAGGTCAAGGCCGTGCTTGGCGACAACGCCCCGGTGGATTCCTGGGACCTGATCTTCAAGCCCGAGTACATTTCCAAGCTCAAAAGCTGCGGCGTCGCCGTGCTGGACAACGGGCCCGAGCTGCTACCGATCGCGCTGCATTACCTGGGCCTGCCGCATCACAGCCGTAACCCGGCCGACTACGACAAGGCCAAGGCGCTGCTGATGCAGGTGCGCCCCAACATCAGCTACTTCCATTCGTCCAAGTACATAGGCGACCTGGCCAATGGCGATGTATGCGTGGTAGTGGGGTTCTCGGGCGATGTGCTGCAGGCGAAGAACCGCGCCGAGGAGGCGCACAACGGGGTGAAGGTGGGCTATTCGATACCCAAGGAAGGCGCACCGCTGTGGTTCGACATGGTGGCCATGCCGGCCGACGCGCCGGACGAGAAGGCCGCCTATGCCTACATGAACTACCTGTTGCAACCGCAGGTGATGGCCAGCATCAGCGACCACGTGCAGTACGCCAACGGCAACCTCAAGGCCGACCCTCTGGTGGATCCGCAGCTCAAGGCCAACAGCATGATCTACCCCAGTGACGAGGTGCTGGGCAAGCTGTATGCCCTGGAGGCGATGCCGGCGAAGATCGACCGGATCAGGACGCGGATGTGGACCAGCATCAAGGCCGGGAATTGACGGCCCTGTAGAGCCTCATCCACCCCATCGCCGGCAAGCCGGCTCCCACAACGTGGTTTGTGCAATACGTGGGGGCGCGGGCTTGCCGGCGATGGGCCAGATCATAAGGTCCAGACCTGGCGCCAGGGATCAATGGTGCTCGCGGGTAGCGCGGAAGGTCACATCCGGCCAGCGCTCTTCCATCAGCGACAGGTTGACCCGGGTCGGCGCCAGGTAAGTCAGGTGGCCGCCGCCATCGATGGCCAGGTTCTCCATGGCCTTGTTCTGGAATTCCTCGAGCTTCTTCTTGTCGTCGCAGCTGATCCAGCGTGCCGACCAGACGGTGATCGGCTCATAGGCGCACTCGACCTTGTACTCTTCCTTCAGGCGGCTGGCGACCACGTCGAACTGCAGCACACCGACCGCACCGAGGATGATGTCGTTGCTGCGCTCGGGGAAGAACACCTGGGTCGCGCCCTCTTCGGCCAGCTGCTGCAGGCCCTGACGCAGTTGCTTGGACTTGAGCGGGTCCTTCAGGCGCACGCGGCGGAACAGTTCCGGGGCGAAGTGCGGAATGCCGGTGAAGCCCAGCGCCTCACCTTCGGTGAAGGTATCGCCGATCTGGATGGTGCCGTGGTTGTGCAGGCCGATGATATCGCCGGCATAGGCTTCCTCGAGCTGTTCACGCTCGGAGGAGAAGAAGGTCAGCGCGTCGCCGATGCGCAGGTCCTTGCCCAGGCGCACGTGGCGCATTTTCATGCCCTTTTCGTACTTGCCCGAGCAGATGCGCATGAAGGCGATACGGTCGCGGTGCTTGGGGTCCATGTTCGCCTGGATCTTGAACACGAAACCGGTGAATTTTTCCTCGACGGGCTCGACGGTCCGCTCGTGGGCGACGCGGCCCAGCGGGCGCGGCGCCCAGTCGACGACAGCATCGAGCACATGGTCGACACCGAAGTTGCCAAGCGCGGTACCGAAGAACACCGGGGTCAATTGGCCGTTGATGAACTCTTCCTGGTTGAATTCATGGCAAGCGCCCTGCACCAGCTCCAGCTGCTCGACGAACGCGTCGTACTGGTCGCCCAGGTGCGCGCGGGCTTCGTCGGAGTCGAGCTTCTCGATGATCTTGGCTTCGGTGCGCTCGTGGCCGTGGCCCGGGGTATAGACCACGATGTAGTCGCCGGTCAGGTGATACACGCCCTTGAAGTCACGGTAGCAACCGATCGGCCAGGTGATCGGCGCGGCCTTGATCTTCAGCACCGCCTCGATCTCGTCGAGCAGTTCGATCGGGTCGCGGATGTCCCGGTCGAGCTTGTTGATGAAGCTGACGATGGGCGTGTCGCGCAGGCGGCACACGTCCATCAGGGCGATGGTACGCGGCTCTACGCCTTTACCGCCGTCGAGCACCATCAGCGCCGAGTCCACCGCGGTCAGGGTGCGGTAGGTGTCTTCGGAGAAGTCCTCGTGGCCGGGGGTGTCGAGCAGGTTGATCATGTGCTCGCGATACGGGAACTGCATCACCGAGGTGGTGATGGAGATGCCGCGCTGCTTCTCCATTTCCATCCAGTCGGAGGTGGCGTGGCGGTCGGACTTGCGCGACTTCACGGTACCGGCAACGGCAATCGCCTTGCCCATCAGCAAGAGCTTCTCGGTGATGGTCGTCTTACCGGCGTCGGGGTGGGAAATGATTGCGAAAGTGCGGCGCTTCGCGACTTCGGCGGCCTGGTTGGTCATGGGAAATCGCCTGACTGGGGATCAAAAAGGGGCAGTATCATACCTGAAGTCGAGCCGCCGGCCAAAATCCGACGAATCGCTGGGGCCGCTTCGCGCCCCTATTCGCGGCACAAGGCCGCTCCTACAGGTACGGTGCAATCCTGTAGGAGCGGCCTTGTGCCACAAAAGGGCCGCAGAGCGGCCCAGCTCGTCATCAGAACCCTACACTGGCCTGCACATAGAACGTACGCGGCTCGCCTACATACAGCCCGGCGTTGTTGTCGCTGGAGCGGGTGTAATACTGCTTGTCGAAGAGGTTCTTCACCCCCGCCGCCACCTTGAGGTTCGACGCCTGCGGCCCGAAGTCATACCCGCCGCGCACATGCCAGGTCACGTAGCCCGGAATATCGCCGTACTGCCCGTCGGCACTCGGCTCGGTGATGTAGTCGCCGTTGAAGCTGCCATCGGAATTGATCCCGGTCCCCGGCGCGCGCTGCTTGGATTGGGCATAGGCGTCGAGGTTCCAGGTCCAACGGTTGATCTCGTAGCGCAGGCCGGCAGTGGCAACCTGGCGCGAGTAGAACGGCAGGTCGCGGCCCTTGAAGCCCGGGATCTCGCCTTCATAGGTCGCACGGGTATAGGTGTAGCCGGCATTGGCCGACAGCCCTTGCAGGCGCGGGTCGAGGCCGGACAGGTCATAGCGCACCGAGGCCTCGATGCCCTGGTGCTTGGTAGCGCCCAGGTTGGTCCAGCCCACATCGTTGCTGATGTACTGCAGCTCGTCGTCGAAGTCGATGTAGAACGCCGTCAGCTCACCGGCCCAGTCGCCGTTGTCATAGCGCGTACCGATCTCGTAGGTCTTGGCCTTTTCCGGCTCCAGGCCATTGGCCGTGCTGTTGCCAGTCCCGCCCTGGCCGAGCTGGAAATACTGCAGGCTGCCGAAGGATGTCTCGTAGTTGGCGAACAGCTTCCAGGCGTCGGAAAGGTGGTACATCACGCTCAGCGCCGGCAGCGGCTCGTTGCTGGTGATGCTGCGCTTCTTCTCCGCCACCGGGCTACCATTGGCCCCGATCACCGGGCGGTCACGCCAGTCAGTGTTGATGTGCTCGAAGCGGATGCCCGGCGTGATGGTCCAGTTGCCGACATCGATCTTGTCGTCGATGTAGTAGGCGCTGGCCTCGGTACCACCGCTGCGGTCCTGGAACACATGGCCATCGGAGCCTGGTACCGGCGTGGGCACGTTGTCGACCAGCCCCAGGCGGGTCGACTGCTCGCGCATGGCCTCCTTCAGGTAGCGATAGCCAACGCTGACTTCCTGGGTGGTGGGGCCGGCGAAGAAGATGCGCGACACGCGCGGCTCGATGGCGAACGTGTGATAGTTGCGCGGGTACGACGACAGCGTCTTCATGTCCCGCGAGGCGATGGAGCTGCCGCGGAAACTGTCGGTGTAGTAGGTCAGCACCTCGAACTGCGTCGCATCGTCGATCTGGCGCTGCCACTTGAACGACACGTCCTTGCGCCGGCCGGCGAAGTAGTCATAGTCGCGCACCGACTGGAAAGGGTCCTGGTCGAACTGGGCCTGGGTCAGGCCGCCGGGCATGTCGGCGCGGCCATCGTAGTAATGGAAGTTGAGCCAGAACTCGTCGTTGTCGGTAGGCGCCCAGTGGGTCTTGAGCATGACATCGTCGATATCGTTGTCGTTGTTGCTGCTGCGGTAACCGTCGCCATTGACGCCGGTATACAGCAGCGCCACGCCCATGCCGTTGTCGGCGGTGCCACCGACGAAGGCCGACTCGGTGTGCTTCCAACCGCCATGCTGGGAGGTTTCCAGGGTGGTGGACAATTCACCGGAAGCCTTCTCGGGGATCGCCCGGGTGACGAAGTTGATCACCCCACCGACGTTCTGCGGGCCATAGCGTACAGAGCCTGCACCGCGCACCACGTCGATGCTGTCCAGGTTGCCTGAGGAAATCGGTGCCATGGACAACTGCGGCTGGCCATAGGGCGCGAAGGCCGCCGGGATTCCATCGATCAGCACGGTCGAGCGCGGCGACAGGCGTGAGGTCAGGCCGCGCACGCCGACGTTCAGCGACAGGTCGCTGCCACCGGTGCCGTTGGAGTCCTGCACCTGCACGCCGGGGATGCCGCGCAGCACGTCACGCACATTCATCGCACCCTTCTCCACCATGGCCTCACGACGCACCACGGTGCGCGCGCCGGGGTGGTTCTGCACCACGCTCTGCTCGGCATCGCCCAGCCAGTCGCCCACCACCTTGATATCGGTGGGCGCCAGCTCCAGGCTGCCGGTGGTGAGCGAGCCGGCGGCCTGGGCCGGCTTGACCACTACGGTGTCCTGGGACATTTCATACGTCAGCCCACTGCCCAGCAGCAACTGCTGCAGGGCCTGTTCCGGCGCCAGGTCGCCCGACACCGCCGGGGCCTGCTTGCCCGCCACCAGCTCGGGGCTGAAGAACAGTTGCAGACGGGTTTGCTGGCCGAGCTGACTCAAGGCCGAGGCCAACGGCTGGGCCTGGATCTGGATGGCCGCCGGGGCTTGCTCGGCATGAGCGTTGGCAGTGGCAGCGCTGACCGCCAGGGCCAGGGCGAGAATGCGAAAACGCTGGAAGGGCTTGTTGTTGTTCACGTCGTCGAAAGATCCTGAAAAACGGGATAAACGCCAACCGCACGCAAATGGAAATGCTTGGCAGTTGCAGCTGGCGAGGAAGACGAACGAGCGGAAAAAAACCTGAATCTATTTCGAAATAATTTCGCTGGAGCCGTCAGGGTGGGCCTTGATCGCCACCGGCAGGATGCTCGGCAGAGCCCGCAGCAGGGCGTCGGTGTCATCGATATTGAAGGTGCTGGAAAGCCTGAGCCCAGCCACCTTGCCCGGGGCGACACGAAGCGGCCGGGCCCGGTAGCGGGACACTTCGGCGACCACCTCGGCCAGGGTGGCATCGTCGAACACCAGTTTGCCCTGGCGCCAAGCGGTCAGGGCCGCGGCGTTCACCGGGTAGGGTTGGGCCACCTGCCCCTGCGCGCCGATGTGCGAGCCCAGGCCCGCCGTCAGTTGCGCCAGCGAACCCGAAGCCCCTTGCACCCGCACGGCGCCCTGCTCGACTGCCACCCGGGTCTGGCCAGGGTCCAGACGTACATCGAAACGGGTACCGGTCACGGTGACCTTGCCCTGGGCAGTTTCCACCACGAACGGCCGGGTGCTGTCGTGGGCAACGTTGAACATCACCTCGCCAGCTTCGAGCACGACCTGCCGCTGGCCCGCGCTGAAACGCACACCCAGGCGGGTGCCGCCGTTCAGCTCGAGCCGCGAGCCATCCGGCAGCTCGACCTGGCGGCGCTCACCCAGGGCCGTCTGCAGATCCTGTCGATGATGCTCGCGTTGGTATTGCCAGCCGCGCCAGCCCAGCCCCAGGGCGGCGATGCCCACGCTCGCAGCCAGGGCCTGCTGTAGGAAGCGCCGACGCGGTAATTGCCTGACCGGGGCAGGTTCGCACAGCGCCTGGAGCCGCTCGCGGGGAATTCGGTCTGCGGCCAGCCATAACCGGCCGAGCAGCTCGTATTCCTCACGGTGGCGCGGGTCAGCGTCTAGCCAATGCTGCAACTGCGCCCGCACGTGGTCATCTGCAGGCCCATCGTTGATGCGGGCGAACCACGCGGCGGCTTGTTCACGCACGTCCAGGGCGCCGGGCTGTTTCATGCAAAGGGTCTCCTGACTCATCTGGTCGACACATCCAGGTGCTCACGCAGATGCCGGAGCGTGCGGATCATATACTTTTCGACCATGTTCTTGCTCAGCCCCATGCGCTCGGCGATCTCGGCCTGGCTCAGCCCCTCGAGCTTCTGCCAGACGAACACCCGCCGGCAATTGACCGGCAGCTCGGCCAGGGCCCGCTCGACGCAGTCGGCCAGCTCCAGGGCGTGTACATAGGCTTCGGGGTCGCCATTGCCTGCGTGGCCAGCGTCGAACATCCCTTCTTCCAGGGCTTGGCGCCGGTCGTCACGGCGGTAGCCGTCCACGGCGATATTGCGGGCCGTCTGGTGCAGGTAGGCGCGCGGCTGCTCGACGGCCTGGCGTGGGTTTTCCAGCACCCGCACGAAGGCATCATGGGCGAGGTCCTCGGCCTGGGGGCGGCTGCGCAGTTTGCGCGTCCAGGTGCCGATCAGCTCGTGGTAGTGGTCGAGGAAGCCTTTGGGTCCGGACACAGTCGGTCATCAGGGAGGCGGAGAAGGCTGCGAATAGTAATTCTTCTCATCAAGCACAGCAAATCCGTCAGTCGGTAACAAAAAATTTATGCCTTTTTACCGGCACAGGCGTACCAGACGAATGTGGCCATAAATATGAACACCTCCGGCTTTTTCGCCGGTAAACCCGTGCCCACGGGAGCCTTGAAAACCCTGTGGGATCGGGTTTACCCGCGAGCGGGCAATCACTCTCCATTCCACAATTTTTTACGCCTTCCAACCCCTGGGGAACATCAGCCGGTCACATGAGTCGGTTATTCCATGAGCTGGTCGTCGATCCGCGGCCAACACGCCGGGATTGCCTGTTGATCTTGCTTTGTTCACGCCCTAAAGTGCGCGCCGAACGTCCATGCTGGAAACGATCCATCCGGCTCAAGTACTGACGACGAGACAGCAAGGTCACCCGCCGCTCCGCTTCACGGGCACGGTTGACCTTTTTGCTTTCGGCGACATGCCTTGGGAAGTAGGCGAACCAAAGTGGGGATACGGAGGACGTTCAGTTTGTTGCCACTTACATTTTCAGTTTGCCCATGGAGTCCCTCAGCATGTCGATCCAGGTCGAAGATTATTTCGCGCGCGAAACCTTCCAGAAGATGAAGGCGTTCGCCGACAAGCAGGAAACCCCGTTCGTACTCATCGATACCCAGATCATCAGCCAGGCCTACGATGACCTGCGCGCCGGTTTCGAGTTCGCCAAGGTGTACTACGCCGTCAAGGCGAACCCGGCGGTCGAGATCATCGACCTGCTCAAGGACAAGGGCTCGAACTTCGACATCGCTTCGATCTACGAGCTGGACAAGGTGATGAACCAGGGTGTCAGCGCCGACCGCATCAGCTACGGCAACACCATCAAGAAGTCCAAGGACATCCGCTACTTCTACGAGAAGGGCGTGCGCCTGTACGCCACCGATTCCGAGGCTGACCTGCGCAACATCGCCAAGGCCGCCCCGGGTTCGAAGGTGTACGTACGTATCCTCACCGAAGGCTCCACCACCGCCGACTGGCCGCTGTCGCGCAAGTTCGGTTGCCAGACCGACATGGCCATGGACCTGCTGATCCTCGCCCGCGATCTGGGCCTGGTGCCGTACGGCGTGTCGTTCCACGTGGGCTCCCAGCAGCGCGACATCAGCGTCTGGGACGCGGCTATCGCCAAAGTGAAGGTGATCTTCGAGCGCCTGAAGGACGAAGACGGCATCGAACTGAAGATGATCAACATGGGTGGCGGCTTCCCGGCCAACTACATCACCCGCACCAACAGCCTGGAAACCTACGCCGAGGAAATCATCCGCTTCCTCAAGGAAGACTTCGGCGATGACCTGCCGGAAATCATCCTCGAGCCGGGCCGCTCGTTGATCGCCAACGCCGGCATCCTGGTCAGCGAAGTGGTGCTGGTGGCGCGCAAGTCGCGTACCGCGGTAGAGCGCTGGGTATACACCGACGTGGGCAAGTTCTCCGGCCTGATCGAAACCATGGACGAAGCCATCAAGTTCCCGATCTGGACCGAGAAGAAAGGCGAGATGGAAGAAGTGGTCATCGCCGGCCCCACCTGCGACAGCGCCGACATCATGTACGAGCACTACAAGTACGGCCTGCCGCTGAACCTGGCCATCGGCGACCGCCTGTACTGGCTGTCGACCGGCGCCTACACCACCAGCTACAGCGCGGTGGAGTTCAATGGTTTCCCGCCGCTGAAGGCGTTCTACCTGTAAAGCAGAGCGGGGCCGCTTCGCGCCCCGTTTTTCCATCATGCCGATCAGCGGCGTCGGTACTGATCGAACCTGACGAACTCCGGCACGTTCACCTCCCGCACGTCCATCCGCTTCGCGGGACAAGCCCGCGCTTGCTAGGGCCGGGCTGTGGGGAGCGCCGGGTCAGGCCGCGCGCGTGTCCAGTTCGGCGGCATAGGCCGCAGCATGCTCAGCCAACATCGGCCCTGCGCCGAGCAGCGTGGCCAAGGCGCTGCGCAGGAAGTTCAGGTTGCCTTCGCTGCGTGCGCGCTCCAACCAAGGGCCTGCCTCGGACATCTGCCCTCGTTCGATGAGGACCATCGCCAGGCTGAACATCCCACGAAAATCCCCAGCCTCGGCCGAACGCCGATACCAGCGCATGGCACGCGCCGGGCTGGCGGCCGTGGCGATTCCCTGTTCCAGGTAACGCCCGTACAGGTTCATCGACTTGGCGTGGCCCATGTGCGCGGCTTTCTCATAGCAGGCCAACGCCTGCGCCTGGTTGGTCTTCACGCCACGCCCGGTCGCCAGGAGGTTGCCCAGGTTGTAGAGCCCCCAATCCAGGCCGGCGTCGGCCGCGTGCGCATAATGGATGGCCGCCTGCGCAAGGCTGACCTCGCCTCCCCAGCCGTGCTCCAGGCAACGCCCCAACATGTTGTGCCCCATGGCGCTGCCACCCTGGGCAGCGATACCGAACCACTGCCGTGCCAGCACCGGGTCGCGCTCGATGCCGCGCCCATCGAGCAGAATCTGCCCCAGCAGCAACTGGGCCTGCACCACGCCCTGCGCTGCAGCTGCCAAGATCGCTTGGGCAGCCTTGCCAGGGCTGTCTTCGAGCATGGCCTGCAAGTCGGCGATATCGACGATTTCCTCGCGATGCAACGGATAGGACACGGCTCAGACCTCGGCCCAACGGCGCAGAAGGTTGTGGTAGGTACCGGTCAGTTGCAACAGCGAGGGGTGATCGGGCACGTCGGCGGTCAATTGCTGGATGGCGTTGTCCATCTCGAACAGCAGGGCCCGCTGGCTGTCCTCGCGCACCAGGCTCTGGGTCCAGAAGAACGCCGCATAGCGCACACCGCGGGTCACCGGGTTGACCTTGTGCAGGCTGGTGCCGGGGTACAGCACCATGTCGCCGGCCGCAAGCTTCACCTGCTGTGTGCCGAAGGTGTCCTGGATCACCAGCTCGCCGCCGTCGTAGCTGTCCGGATCGCTCAGGAACAGGGTCGAGGACAGGTCGGTGCGCACCCGCTCCGGGCTGCCCTTGGGCTGGCGCAGTGCGTTGTCGATATGGAAATCGAAATTACCGCCTTCGCGGTAGCAATTGATCAACGGCGGGAACACCTTGTGCGGCAAGGCCGCGGACATGAACCGAGGGTTGCGCCACAGACGGTCGATCAGGGCGTTGCCGATCTCCTTGGCCAGCGCATGCCCCTCGGGCAATTGCAGGTTGTGCTTGGCCTTGGCCGACTGGTAGCCCGCCGTGACCTTGCCGTCGGCCCAGTCGGCCTGCTCCAGCGCCTCGCGGATGCGGGACAGCTCGTCGGCGTCGAACAGGCCGGGAATGTGAAGCAGCATGATGGCGCACCTGGAATGAGGAAAGTCGCCAATGATATTGATTACCTTTTACGCCCTACAAGCCCCACTCGCCGCTTCCGACGTTTCAGCCACCCAAAACCGTAAAGAGAAATTGTAAAGATTGTAAATTCCTCACGAATGTTAACGGTTCTCAATTGTTAGTCACAATTGCTTACATTAAGATCCGCGCACTTCATACCTTGGGGAAGGTTCATCGAAATGCGTCACGTGCCATCTGCTGTGAGTTCACCACGTCTGCTTGCCTCTGCCATTGGCGTGGCGATCACTGCCACCTCCGCCTATGCGGCCGACCCTGCGGCCAACACTGCCATCACCCTGGATGCCACCAGCGTCAATGGCAAGGCTGAGCAGGCCAATACCGAGTACAAAGTCGACAAGGCCTCTTCGCAGAAGTACACCGCACCGCTGGTGGACACTCCCCGCTCGATCACCGTGATTCCGCAGCAAGTCATCAAGGACACCAATGCGCTGACCTTGCAGGATGCTCTGCGTACCGTACCAGGCATCACCTTCGGTGCCGGCGAAGGCGGCAACCCTCAGGGCGACCGCCCGTTCATCCGTGGTTTCGATGCCCAGGGCGACACCTACCTGGACGGTGTACGCGACACCGGCGCACAGAGCCGCGAAATTTTTGCCATCGAATCGGTAGAGGTGGCCAAAGGCCCGAACTCGGCCATCGGTGGTCGTGGTGCAGCAGGCGGTACCATCAACTTGGTGAGCAAGCGCGCGCACCTGGGCAACTCGCTCGATGGCGCCTGGACTTGGGGCAGCGACCAGACCCAGCGCTACACCTTCGATGGCAACTACCAGTTCAGCGACACCGTCGCCGGTCGTCTCAACCTGATGACCCACGAAAGCAACGTCGCTGGCCGCGACAAGGTCAACTATGACCGTTGGGGTATCGCACCTTCCCTGGCCTTCGGCCTGGGCACACCGACCCGGGTGAATCTCGATTACTACCACCTGGAAAGTGACGACCTGCCAGACTCGGGCATTCCGTACAGCATTCCACGCGCCGGCAGCAACGCGCGCACATCGGCACACCCGAGCAAGCCCACCGACGGCGGTGACAGCGACAACTTCTACGGCCTGACCGACCGCGACTTCCGCAAGACTCGCACCGATATCGCGACCATCGCCATCGAGCACGACCTGACCGACTCGCTGACGATCAAAAACACCCTGCGCCATGGCAACAGCATGCAGGACTATGTCCTGACCCAGCCTGACGACAGCGCGGGCAACGTCAACAACAATGGTGTCTGGCGCCGTGCCAACACCCGTGTGGGCAACACCGCAACCACCACCAACCAGACCGACCTGTTCGGCGAGTTCTATGTGGGCGGCTTCAAGAACAGCTTCTCCACCGGTGTGGAATTCACCAAGGAAGAGTCCGACCGCCAGAGCTATACGGTCTCGCCAAACAGCAAGATCTCTGATTGCACCGGCCCAAGCCACGGCGGCAGCTGCACGTCGCTGAGCGATCCGAACCCGGACGATGCCTGGGATGGCACTGTCACGCGCAACTACGCAGGCACCAAGACCAGCAGCAAGACCCGTGCGATCTATGTCTTCGATACCCTGGAGCTGACGCCCCAGTGGTTGCTGAACATGGGCCTGCGCTACGACCATTTCGACACCAAGTTCCGCGGCTACGACGAGTCCGGCGCCACCGTCGTGAACAAGGATGGCACCCTGAACAAAGGCCGTGACAAGAGCGAGTTCTTCACCGGTCAGCTGGGCCTGGTATGGAAGCCAGCCGAAAACGGCAGCATCTACGTCTCCTACGCCACCTCCGCGACCCCGCCGGGTGCCATGCTCGGCGAAGGCACCGAAGCCAACCCGTTGCCGGGAGTTCCCGACCGTGGCGGCAATATCCTGAGCAGCGATCTGGAACCTGAAAAGACCACCAACTACGAAATCGGCACCAAGTGGGACCTGCTTGACGAGCGCCTGTCCCTGGCTGCCGCCCTGTTCCGCACCGAGAAGGAAAATGCCCGCGTACAGGTCGACACCACCAGCTACGAGAACGTTGGCGAAACCCGCGTCGAGGGCATCGAGCTGTCGGCCAGCGGCAAGCTCACCGACAAGTGGCAGGTGTTCGCCGGCTACACCTATATGGAAGCCCGGCAGATCGATGGTGGCCCACGTGGCAAGGCCAATGACGGCAACCAGTTGCCAAACACCCCGAACAATAGCGCCAGCCTGTGGACCACTTACGCAGTCACGCCGAAGCTGACAATCGGTGGCGGTGCCTTCTATGTGGATGATGTGTACGGCAGCGTTGCCAACACCACCATGGTCGACAGCTATGTGCGCTACGACGCCATGGCGGCCTACAAGCTGACCAAGAACATCGACCTGCAACTGAACGTGCAGAACCTCACGAACGAGGTCTACTACGACAAGGCGTATTCCACCCACTTCGCCAACCAGGCGGCAGGCCGCACTGCCCTGCTGACCACCAGCGTCCATTTTTGAGGATGTTGACCGAAAGCCCCGCCCATTCCGATGTGCGGGGCTTTCGCGTACCAAGGCATAATGCACACCGCGCCCTGCCCGGCGCCGAGACAAGGTGATCGATGTGGTGAAGAAGTCGCTGTTCCAATTGCACTGGTTCTTTGGCATCACCGCCGGCCTGGTGCTGGCGCTGATGGGCGTCACCGGCGCGCTCTATTCGTTCCAGGACGAGCTGCTGCGCCTGCTCAACCCGCACACGCTCCAGGTCGAGGTGCGCAAGGAAGGCGTGCTGCCACCGGCCGAACTGGTACGCAGAGTCGAGGCGGCCCAGGGCGACAAGGTGGCGATGCTGTGGGTCGATACCCGTGACGGCAATGCCGCACGCATCTTCTTCACGCCTCCGCCTGGCGAGCGCCGCGGCGAGCTGCGCTATGCCGACCCGTACACGGGCGAGCTCAAGGGCGAAGTGGCCGGGCTGGGCTTCTTCAACCTGATGTTGCAGCTGCACCGCTTCCTGGCCATGGGCGACACCGGCCGGCAGATCACCGGCGCTTGCACCTTGATGTTGATTTTCTTCTGCCTCTCCGGCCTGTACCTGCGCTGGCCGCGGCAGGCTCTGAACTGGCGCACCTGGCTGACCTTCGACTGGGCCAAGAAAGGCCGTGCCTTCAATTGGGACCTGCACGCGGTGGCCGGTACCTGGTGCCTGCTGTTCTACCTGCTGTTCGCCCTTACCGGCCTGTTCTGGTCCTACGAATGGTACCGCGAAGGCCTGAACAAGCTGCTGGCCGACGCACCGGCTGCCGGCCAACAGCACAAACGTGGCGAAGGCCGCGGGCGCCACGGCCCGCAAAAAGTGGACAACAACGCGCCGCCATTGGTGGTCGACTACGACGCGATCTGGGCCAACCTCAAGGACGCCGCAGGCCCCGGCCTGGCCATGTACAACTTGCGTCTGCCACCGGTTGGCGGCCAGCCGGCCAACCTGTTCTACCTCCTGGCCGATGCCGACCACCCACGTGCGTTCAACACCTTGGTGCTGGACCCGGCCACCGGCCAGGTCAAACGCCACGACCGCTACACCGACAAATCCTTCAAGGCCCAGCTGCTGCAGAGCGTCTATGCCCTGCATGTCGGCGAATACTTCGGCCTGCCAGGGCGCATCATCGTCACCCTCGCCAGCCTCACCATGCCGCTGTTCTTCGTCACCGGCTGGCTGTTGTACCTCGATCGCCGCCGCAAGAAACGCCAAGTCCAAGCAGCTCGCGGCAGCGTCGCACCCGCTGCCACGGGCGCAGACGGCTGGCTGATCGGCTTCGCCAGCCAAAGCGGTTTCGCCGAGCAGCTGGCCTGGCAGAGCGCCGGGCAACTGCAGGCGGCTGGCCTGCCGGTGCAGGTGCGCCCGCTGGCCGAGCTGGGCGAGGCCGAACTGCGCCAAGCCAGGCGAGCGTTGTTCGTGGTCAGCACCTTCGGCGACGGCGAAGCGCCCGACAGTGCGCGCACCTTCGAACGCAAGGCCCTGGGCCAGCCGTGGGCGCTGGACAACCTCAGCTATGCGGTACTGGCCCTGGGCGACCGCCAGTATCCGCACTTTTGCGGCTTCGCCCGCAGGCTTCAGGCCTGGCTGGCCGAACGCGGCGCCACCCGCGCCTTCAGCCCGGTGGAAGTGGACAACGCCGACCAGGGCGCGCTGCAACAATGGCAGCGAGAGCTGGCACAACTGACCGGCGCCCAGCCGATCGACGCCTGGCAACCGCAGAGCTTCGCCAACTGGACCCTGCGCCAGCGAACCTTGCTCAACCCTGGCAGCCAGGGCGCGCCGGTCTACCTGCTCGGCCTGCAGCCACAAGCCCCCCAGGCCTGGGAAGCCGGTGACCTGGTGGAGGTGCTGCCGCGCAATGGCCAGCCACGCGTCGATGCCCTGCTTGCCGGCCTGGGCCTGGATGCCGATACGCCCGTCCAACTCGACGGCCTGAGCGAACCGCTCGGGCAGGCCCTGGCCAGCCGCCAATTGCCGAAAAGCCGCGAACACCTGGTGGGCTTGCATGCCCAGGCCCTGGTCGATGCCCTGATCCCCATCACGGCCCGGGAATATTCCATTGCCTCGATCGCCAGCGACGGCGTGCTGGAGCTGATCGTGCGCCAGGAACTGCACCCAGACGGTACCCTGGGCCTGGGCTCGGGTTGGCTGACTGAGTACCTACCCGTGCATGGCAACGTCGGCGTGCGCCTGCGGCGCAACAGCGGGTTCCGCCTACCCGATGCCCCGGCACCGATGATCCTGGTGGGCAACGGCACGGGCCTGGCCGGCCTGCGCAGCCTGCTCAAGGCGCGCATCGCCGAGGGCGAGCAACGCAACTGGCTGCTGTTCGGCGAGCGCAACCGGGCCCATGACCTGTTGTGCGCTGACGAGCTGCACGGGTGGCTGGCCAAGGGAGACCTGCAGCGGCTGGACCTAGCGTTTTCGCGGGACCAGGCGCAGAAGGTGTATGTGCAGGATGTGTTGATGCAGCAGGCCGAGACGCTCAAGCGCTGGGTAGCCGATGGGGCATGCATTTATGTCTGCGGCAGCTTGAAAGGCATGGCAGCCGGTGCAGACGCAGCGCTCAACGGCATCCTCGGGAGTGAAGTGGTACAGCAGCTGATCGAGGATGGGCGGTATCGACGGGATGTGTATTGATCAGGCACCCCTTTCGCGGCACAAGGCCGCTCCTACAGGAGCCCGCGATCCCTTGTAGGAGCGGCCTTGTGCCGCGATGGGCTGCGAAGCAGCCCCTGGGTCTCAATGCAACTCGAAGGTATCGGCATCCAGGTTGGCCGGGAAACGCGCCCGGTAGGCGGCCAGCTCCGCCGCACGCAGCACCACGGTGAACACCCCGTCGGCCTCGCCTGCGCTGAGCAGGCTCTCTCCCTGGAAGTCCAGCACCTGGCTGTCGCCCGAATAGGCAAAGCCCTTGCCATCGGTGCCCACCCGGTTCACCGCCGCCACGAAGCACAGGTTCTCGATGCCCCGCGCCGGCAACAGCCGGTTCCAGTGCTGGCGACGCGCGGCCGGCCAGTTGGCGGTATACAGCAGCAGGTCGGTATCCTGTGCGTCGCGGCTCCACACCGGGAAGCGCAGGTCGTAGCAGATCAGCGGGCGCACCCGCCAGCCCTTGAGTTCGAACTGCACCTGGCGCTCGCCTGGGGTGTAGTGCTTGTGCTCGCCGGCCATGCGGAACAGGTGGCGCTTGTCGTAGTGCAGGATCTCGCCATCGGGCCGGGCCCAGAGCAGGCGGTTGCGGTGGCTGCCATCAGCGGCCTGGATGATCACGCTACCGGTGATCACCACGTCATGCTTTTTCGCCTGGGCCTTGAGCCACTTGTAGGTCGGGCCGTTCTCAGGTTCGGCCAGGCGCTCCGACTCCATGGAAAAACCCGTGGTGAACATCTCGGGAAGAATCACCAGGTCCGCACCCTCGACCTGCGCCAGCAGTTCCTCGAAGTGGGCGTAGTTGGCCTCGCGGTCATGCCAGGCCAACGTCGTCTGTACCAGGGCGACTTTCAGGTTGGGCAGTTCACTCAGATCGCGCATAGTCTTTCCGCCGCCTGACGCAGCGTCTCCTCGCGTTTGGCAAAGCACAGGCGTACCAGGCGTTGCTCGGGAATGGGTTGCTGGTAGAACACCGAAACCGGGATGGTGGCCACGCCATGCTCACGGGTCAGCCACAGGGACATCTCGACGTCACCCAGGTCCGGGCGGATCTGCGAATAGTCCACCAGTTGGAAATAAGTGCCCGGCGTGCGGGTGAAGTTGAAACGCGAGCCCTGCAGCAGGTCGCAGAACAGGTCGCGCTTGGCCTGGTAGAAGCCCGGCAGCTCGTCGAGGTGCTCCGGGTGTTCGGCCATGAAGTCGGCCAGGGCACACTGCAAGGGGGTCACGCCGCAGAAGTTGACGTACTGGTGGACCTTGCGCAGCTCGACGCTCAATGCTGGCGGTGCGACCACATAGCCGGTCTTCCAACCGGTGACATGGTAGGTCTTGCCGAACGAACTGATCACGAACGCCCGGGCATACAGCTGCTCATGGGCCAGCACGCTGGCATGGCGCACCCCGTCGTAGACCAAGTGCTCGTAGACCTCGTCACTGACCAGGTAGATATCCCGGCCTTCGATCAGCCGCGCCAGTTGGTCCAGGTCCTCGCGGCTGATCAGCGCGCCACTGGGGTTGTGCGGTGAATTGAGGATGACCATGCGCGTGCGCGGGGTCAGGGCCTCGCTGAACTTTTGCCAGTCGATACGAAAATCGCCGTCGGTGAGCTGCACATGCACGCAGCGGCCACCGGCCAGCTCAACGGACGGCTCGTAGCTGTCGTAGGAGGGGTCGAAGACGATCACCTCGTCGCCAGCCTGGATCACCGCCTGGATGGCGCAGAAGATTGCCTCGGTGGCTCCGGGGGTGATGGTCACTTCCTGGTCGGCATCGACCTTGGCGCCATAGAGGCGGGCGATCTTGGCCGCCACCTGCTGGCGCAACGCCGGCAGGCCGGTCATCGGCGAATACTGGTTGTGCCCTGCCAGCACATGGCGGCAGACGGCATCGAGCAGCGCCTGGGGCGCGTCGAAGTCGGGGAAGCCCTGGGAGAGATTGAGCGCACCGGTCTGCACTGCCAACTGCGACATGGTGGTGAAGATGGTCGTGCCGACGTTCGGCAATTTGCTGCGGATCATGACGCCCTCTTTCCTGAACACTGCATTCGGCACGGGGTAGAGGCCGAGCATAGCGGATCGAGCGGTCAGGAAAAAGGTTGAAACAATATGGGACAGTGCTAGGCCCCAGGGGCGCTTCGCCCCCCTTTCGCGGCACAAGGCCGCTCCTACAGCGATCGCGTGACCTGTGTAGGAACGGCCTTGTGCCGCGAAAGGGCCGCACAGCGGCCCCAGTGCGGTGGCCTAGGTTTACTTGCGCTTGTCCTTGCGCTTCTTCTCGGCCTTCTTGTGGTGCGACATCAGGCGGCGCTTCTTGTTGACCTGGCGGTCGGTGAGGGTGTTCTTCTTGCCCTCGAACGGGTTGTCGCTGCCCTTGTACTCGATGCGGATCGGCGTGCCGACCAGCTTGAGCACCCGGCGGTAGGTGTTTTCCAGGTAGCGCGAGTAGGACCGTGGGATCTTGTCGGTCTGGTTGCCGTGGATCACGATCAGCGGCGGGTTCGCGCCACCGAGGTGGGCATAGCGCAGCTTGATCCGGCGGCCGTTGACCATCGGCGGCTGGTGCTCGCTGATGGCGTCCTCGAGGATCTGGGTCAGGCGGCTGGTCGGCCAACGGGTGACCGCCGACTTGAACGCGGCCTGCACCGACTTGTACAGGTGGCCCACGCCGGTGCCGTGCAGAGCGGAGATGAAGTGGATGTCGGCGAAGTCGACGAAGAACAGCCGGCGTTCCAACTCGGTCTTGACGTAGTCGCGCTCGCCCGGCTCCATGCCGTCCCACTTGTTCAAGGCGATGACGATGGCGCGGCCCGCCTCCAGGGCGAAGCCCAGCAGGTTCAAATCATGGTCGACCACGCCTTCGCGGGCGTCCATGACGAAGATCACCACGTTGGCGTCCTTGATCGCCTGCAGCGTCTTGACCACCGAGAACTTCTCGACTTCCTCGTGGATCTTGCCGCGCTTGCGCACCCCGGCGGTGTCGATGAAGGTGTACTTCTCGTCATCGCGCTCGAACGGGATGTAGATACTGTCGCGGGTGGTGCCCGGCTGGTCGTACACCACCACGCGCTCTTCGCCGAGCATGCGGTTGACCAGGGTCGACTTGCCGACGTTGGGGCGGCCAATGATGGCGATCTTGATGCCATCCTTCTCGCTCGGGCCAGGGATGCGCGTGGCCTCCTCGCCTTCGGCGACTTCCTCGTCGAGGGCTTCCTCGACCTTGTCGCGCGGGATATGGCCGAGCACGGCTTCCATCAGCGCGTTGATACCGCGTCCCTGGGAGCCGGCCACCGGAATGGCGTTGCCCATGCCCAAGGGCGAGAACTCGGCGCGGGCGACGTCCGCATCGATGTTGTCGATCTTGTTGGCGACCAGGATGGCTTCCTTGTTCCGCTTGCGCAGATGCTCGGCGATCATCTGGTCGGCGGCAGTCATGCCGGCGCGGGCGTCTACCAGGAATAGGACATAGTCGGCTTCCTCGATGGCCATCAGCGACTGCTCGGCCATCTTCTCGTCCATGCCCACTTCGTCACCGGTGATACCCCCGGTGTCGATCAGGATGTAGGAACGACCCTGCCAAGTGGCATCGCCGTACTGGCGGTCACGGGTCAGGCCCGACAGGTCACCGACGATGGCATCGCGGGTCTTGGTCAGGCGGTTGAACATGGTGGACTTGCCGACGTTCGGCCGTCCCACCAGGGCGATTACGGGAACCATGCGGCTCTCCACTCTTGAATTCTTGAAAATGCAAAGGCCGCTGCAAGGCAGCGGCCGGAGTTCGTGCGGCGCGTCGTGCGCCGCCGCTCGAGACCGAATGCGATCTCAAGCTTAGCTTCAGCGGATGGTCAATGCCTCGAGCTTGCCGCTGTTGCCGAAGACATAGATGGTGTCGCCGACCACCAGGGGCCGGGCGCGCAGGCCATCGCTGTCGATCTTCTCGCGGCCGACGAAGCGGCCATCGACCTGGCTGAGCAAGTGCAGGTAGCCTTCGAAGTCGCCCACCGCCACGTAGCTGGAGAACACCTCCGGTGCCGACAGCTGGCGGCGCGCCATGGCGTCGTTGCTCCACAGCGCGGTGGACGAACGCTCGTCGATACTCTCGACGGTACCCGACGCCTCGCTGACGTAGACGTTGCCGAAGCCCTGGGCGACACCCACGTAGCTCGACGCATCGCGTTGCCACATGACACGGCCGCTTTCCAGGTCCAGGCCGGCGACGCGGCCTTGGTAGGTGCTCACATAGAGGGTGCCACCGGACAGCAACAGGCCGCCGTCGATGTCGACCACGCGGTCCAGCTCGGAACGGCCCTGCGGGATGGCCACGCGGCTTTCCCACACCGGCACGCCGTTGCGGATATCCACGGCGATAACCTTGCCCGAGGACAGGCCGGCAACGGCCAGGCGGTTGGTCACGATCGGCGCACCAGTGCCGCGCAGGGTCAGCACGGCCGGGGTGTTCTCGTAGATCCACAGGCGGTCGCCGGTCGCGGCATCCAGGCCGATCAGGCGATCGTCCTGGGTCTGCACGACAACCACGTCGCCATTGTTGGCCGGTGGTGCCAGCACTTCGCTGGTCACCTGCGAACGCCAGCGCTCTTCACCGGTGCTGGCATCCAGGGCGATCACTTCCCCCTTGAGGGTGCCGAGCATGACCAGGCCGTAGCCAACGCCCACAGCGCCGGAGACCGGCAGGTCCAGGTCCTGCTTCCACACCACGTCGCCGTTGAGGCGGTCCAGGGCCATGACCCGGCCGTTGACGTCCGAGGCGTAGATACGGTCGTTCTCGATGGCCGGCACCAGGGTGTTGTAGGTCTCGCCCTGGCCGTCGCCGATCGAGCGGCTCCACTGTTTCTTGAGCACCACTTCCTCGGTGAACTTGGTCAGTTCGGCCGGGGGCAGTTCCTTCTTGCTGTTGCTGCTGCAACCTGCGGCCAGTACGGCCAGGGTCAGCACTGCTGCTTGTTTCCAACCGATCACGTCAGGCGTCCCCTTTGGCCAGGTCATCCAGCTTCAGTTGCAGGCCACCGATCGCGGCGTCGTCAGACAGCGCGGCCTTGGCTTTTTCATAGGCACCGTGGGCATCGTCGGCGCGACCCAGCTGAACCAGCAGGTCGCCCTTGAGCTCTTCGCGGCTGGCCTGGAAGGCCTTGTCGGTATCGCCATCGAGCAGCTTCAGGGCCTCTTCGGCCTTGTCCTGGGCAGCCAGGACGCGGGCCAGGCGCTGGCGCGAGATCTCGCCCAGGGTGGCGTCGGCTGGCTTGTCCATCACGCTCTTGAGCTCGGCGGCGGCATCGTCCAGCTTGCCGCTCTCGACCGCGACCTTGGCCACGAAGAGGCTGCCGTACTGGGCGTAGGCCGAACCACCGAACTCGCTCTTGAGCTTGCCGGACAGCTCGGCGACCTTGGTCGCGTCAGGTTGGCCGCTCGGCGTCAGGCTGGTTTCCAGCAGTGCCTGGTACAACGCCGAGGCACCCTGGGACTGGTTGGTCTGGTATTTCTGCCAGGTCTGCCAGCCCATCACCACCGCGGCGGCCAGCAGGGCACCGGTCAGCAGCGGCTTGCCGTTGCGGTTCCACCAGTCCTTGGCTGCGGCCAGGCCTTCATCATCGGTACTCGACACCCCAATACTCCTTTTCAGCAATTCGGCTGGTTGGTCCGCTTCACGCCTGGGCGAGAGCGGCTTGCAGATGCTCGGCCAGAGCATCCCAGGCAATGTTCTGTTGTTCGCCCTGGCCACGCAGGGGCTTGACGCCGACCACGCGCTGCGCGAGCTCGTCGTCACCGAGGATCAGGGCGAACAGCGCCCCGCTCTTGTCGGCCTTCTTGAACTGGCTCTTGAAGCTGCCGCCACCGGCGTTGACTGCCAGGCGCAGGCCCGACAGGCGATCGCGCAGGGCTTCGGACAGGCGCAGGCCAGCGAGTTCGGCCTGCTCGCCGAAGGCGCACAGGTACACGTCGATCTGACGGCTGATGGACTCGGGGACCTTGCCCAGGGTCTCGAGCAGCAGGATCAGGCGCTCGATGCCCATGGCGAAGCCCACGCCCGGGGTCGGCTTGCCGCCCATCTGCTCAACCAGGCCGTCGTAGCGGCCACCGGCGCAGACGGTGCCCTGGGCGCCGAGCTTTTCGGTGACCCACTCGAACACGGTCTTGCTGTAGTAGTCCAGGCCACGAACCAGCTTGGTGTTGATCACGAACGGAATGCCAGCGGCGTCCAGGCGGGCCTTGAGGCCCTCGAAGTGCACGCGGGACTCTTCGTCCAGATAGTCCTCGAGCTTCGGTGCGTCGACCAGTACCGCCTGGGTACCCTGGTCCTTGCTGTCGAGGATGCGCAGCGGGTTGCTCTTGAGGCGGCGCTGGCTGTCTTCGTCCAGTTGCTCGAGGCGAGCCGACAGGAATTCGACCAGCGCGTCGCGGTAGCGCGCGCGGGCTTCGCTGGTGCCCAGGCTATTGAGCTCGAGCTTGACCGCATCCTGGATGCCCAGCAGGCCCCACAGGCGCCAGGTCAGCATGATCAGTTCGGCATCGACGTCCGGCCCTTCCAGGTTGAACACTTCGACGCCGATCTGGTGGAACTGGCGGTAGCGGCCTTTCTGCGGGCGCTCGTGGCGGAACATCTGGCCGATGTACCAGAGCTTCTGCACCTGGCCGTTGCCGGTGATGCCATGCTCGAGCACGGCGCGCACGCAGGCTGCAGTGCCTTCGGGGCGCAGGGTCAGCGAGTCGCCGTTGCGGTCCTCGAAGGTGTACATCTCTTTTTCGACGATGTCGGTGACTTCACCGATGGAGCGCTTGAACAGCTCGGTGAACTCGACGATCGGCGTGCGGATCTGGCTGTAGCCGTAGGTGTCCAGCAGGCCGGCCACGGTGCCCTCGAAGTAGCGCCACAGCGGCGACTGCTCGGGCAGGATGTCGTTCATGCCACGGATGGCTTGCAGCGATTTGCTCACGGAAAATCCTTACGAATCTGGGTATCAGCCACGGGCGATCAGCGCCGCGTCGGCCTCGGCCTTTTCGGCCGCTTTCTGGCGGATGAGTTTTTCCAGCTCATCGACCAGGTTGTCATTGGTCAGCTTCTGCGACGGCTTGCCATCGATGTAGACCAGGTTCGGCGTGCCGCCGGTCAGGCCCACATGGGACTCCTTGGCTTCGCCCGGGCCGTTGACCACGCAGCCGATCACGGCCACATCCATCGGTACCAACAGGTCTTCCAGGCGCCCTTCCAGCTCGTTCATGGTCTTGACCACATCGAAGTTCTGCCGCGAGCAGCTCGGGCAGGCGATGAAGTTGATGCCACGCGAGCGCAGGTGCAGCGACTTGAGAATGTCGTAGCCGACCTTCACTTCCTCGACCGGGTCGGCAGCCAGGGAAATGCGGATGGTATCGCCGATGCCTTCGGCCAGCAGCATACCGAGGCCGACGGCGGATTTCACCGTCCCCGAACGCAGGCCACCGGCTTCGGTGATGCCCAGGTGCAGGGGCTGGACGATCTGCTTGGCCAGCAGGCGGTAGGCTTCGACGGCCATGAACACGTCGGAGGCCTTGACGCTCACCTTGAAGTCCTGGAAGTCCAGGCGGTCGAGGTGCTCGACGTGGCGCAGGGCAGATTCCACCAGTGCAGCCGGGGTCGGCTCGCCGTATTTCTTTTGCAGGTCCTTTTCCAGGGAGCCGGCGTTGACACCGATGCGGATCGGGATGCCGCGGTCACGGGCAGCATCGACCACCGCGCGCACGCGGTCTTCGCGGCCGATGTTGCCCGGGTTGATGCGCAGGCAGTCGACGCCCAACTCGGCCACGCGCAGGGCAATGCGGTAGTCGAAGTGGATGTCGGCAACCAGCGGTACGCTGACCTGCTGCTTGATACGGCCGAACGCCTCGGCGGCGTCCATGTCCGGCACCGAGACGCGGACGATATCGACACCGGCATCGACCAGGCGCTGGATCTGCGCCACGGTGGCCGCGACATCATTGGTGTCGGTGTTGGTCATGCTCTGCACCGCGATGGGGGCATCACCGCCCACCGGCACATTGCCGACCCAGATCTTCCGGGATTCGCGACGTTTGATCGGAGATTCGCCGTGCATGACTTACTGTCCCAACTTCAGGCGAGCGGTCTCGCCACTGGTGAACGGAGCTACGTCGACCGCCTGGCCGTTGTAGCTGACCTGGGCGCCGCGGGCGAAGCCCAGGCGCACTGCGAACGGCGGCTTGCCGCTCAGGTCAAGGCTGTCGCCCTTACGCTTGATGGCGCTGAACAGCACCTTGCCGTTGCCGTCGGTGACCTGGGTCCAGCAATCGGCGGTGAACTGGATCTGTACCTTGCCGCTGCCGGCGGGGATTTCTGCCGGGGTGACCTGAGTGTTGGCGGCGGCAGTGGCAACGGGTGCAACCGGGGTTGCCGGGGCAACGGGCGCGGCAGCAGCTGGCGCGGTGGCGACGGGCGCGACCGGGGTAGCCGGTGGCGTCGAGGCCGCCGGGGCTGCAGGTTCGGCCGGGGCTACTGCAGGCACGGCAGGCACGGCAGGCGCAGGCGTGGTGGCAGGCGCAGGCGTTTCGACCGGCGTTTCGCTGGCGCTGCCTGCCTCTGTCGCAGCGGCGTTCTCAGCCTGCTCCAGCGGCAGCGCAGCGGCTTCAGGCTGCTGGCCTGCGGTCACGGCCTGGTCTTCCGGCTCATCCAGCGGGTGGATCTGGGTGGTGCCGTCGGCGCTCTCGACCTCGACGTGCTCCAGGGCCATCTTGGCCAGGTCCTTGCCGCGCAGGCTGTTCTGGTCCTGCCACCAGAAGAAGCCGCCGCCGACCACGACCACCAGCAGCAACAGGCTGACACCGCGCAGAATATTGTGGGAAAGACGCACCGGCTCTTCGATGCGGCCCAGCGAATGGACCTCGCTGCCCTTGGCATGGGTGCCGGTGTATTGGTCGAAGGCCTCGACCAGCGGTGCCTGGTCCATGTCCATCAGCTTGGCGTAGGCACGGATATAGCCGCGGGCGAAGGTATGCCCCGGCAGCTTGTCGAAGGCGCCGTTTTCCAGGTTGTTCAACGAACTGACCGTGAGGTTGAGCTTGCGGGCCACCTCGGCTTGCGACCACGCCCGGTTCTCGCGGGCCTGGCGCAAGACCTCACCGGGATTCTGGCGAGTCGCTGCTGCTACTTCGGGGTGCGCGGCTTTCATCGTTGCTCCGACAGGTATTGCTGATATTCCGGCGTACCGGGATAAAGTCGTTGTAGTTGCTGGCCCAGCTCGGCCACGGTGCCAGGCTCATCCAGGGCCCTGGCAAGGCGGCTGCCCAACAGCAGGCTCCGGGCGTTCGCGTCGCTCAGCTGGCTGAAACGATCGTAGTAGTCCCGGGCCGGCACATAATGCCTGTTTTCGTAGGACAACTCAGCCATTTCCAGCAACGCTTTCGGTTGCCGCGGGTCGAGTTGCAGAGCCTTGCCCAGGTACTCGCGTGCCTGGTCGCGACGCTCGAGCTTCAGGGCGACCAGGCCGAGGTTCTCGTAGACCCGCGAGCGCTCAGGATACAGGGTATCGGCCGCGGCTTGGCGAAACATCTGCTGGGCCTGGCGAAATTGCCCCTGAGCATAAAGGAAACTGCCGTAATTGTTGCGAATTCGTGTATCGCTCGGGCGGGCCGACAGGGCCTTGCGAAAGTGCGTCTCGGCCAGGGTCGGCTCGCCTTCGGCCTGGAATACCAGGGCCAGGGCGGCGTGGGCATCGGCGTCATTACCGTCGAGGGCCAGGGCCTTGATCAGCGGCGCCTTGGCCTGCCCGGTCAAACCTTGTTGCAAATAACCCAGGCCCAACTGCACGTAGGCCCGCCCTGCGTCCGCCCGCCCCTGGCGACTGGCCAGTGGGTCAACCGCACCACCGGACACGCAGCCGGCCAGCAGCGTAAGCGTCAGGATCGACAGCGCAGTGCGCAGGGTCATGGCCGGGTCCTGTCAGTGGCGCACGGCGTTGTCTTGGAGCTCCGCCTCGGCGTTCAACTGACGCACGGCGATGTAGCGCTCGCTACGACGGGTACGGTCCATGACCTGGCCCACCAACTGGCCACAGGCAGCGTCGATGTCTTCGCCGCGGGTGGTACGGGTGGTGACGTTGAAACCACCGTGGTGCAGCAGGTCCTGGAAACGACGGATAGCGTTGTTGCTCGGCCGTTCGTAGCCCGAATGCGGGAACGGGTTGAACGGGATCAGGTTGATCTTGCACGGCACGTCGCGCAGCAGCTCGATCATCTGGGCCGCATGCTCGGGCTGGTCGTTGACGTCCTTGAGCAGAGTGTACTCGACGGTCAGCACGCGCTTGCCCCCGAGGGTGGACATGTAGCGCATGCAGGAGTCCAGCAGGACCTTGAGCGGGTATTTCTTGTTGATCGGAACCAGCTGGTTACGCAGCTCGTCGTTCGGTGCGTGCAGCGACAGCGCAAGCGACACGTCGATGTGCTTGGCCAGTTCGTCGATCATCGGCACCACGCCCGAGGTGGACAGCGTGACGCGGCGCTTGGAAATGCCATAGCCCAGATCTTCCATCATGATCTTCATGGCGGCGATGACATTGTCGAAATTCAAAAGCGGTTCGCCCATGCCCATCATGACCACGTTGGTGATGGCGCGGTCGATCTTGGCCGGGACGGTACCGAAGGATTTGTTGGCAAGCCACACCTGGCCGATCACTTCGGCGGCGGTGAGGTTGCTGTTGAAGCCCTGCTTGCCGGTGGAGCAGAAACTGCAGTCCAGGGCGCAGCCAGCTTGCGACGAGACGCACAGGGTGCCGCGGTCGTCGGTGGGGATGTAGACGGTCTCGACGCAGCTGCCGGAGGCAACGCGGACCACCCACTTGCGGGTACCGTCGGCGGAAATGTCTTCGCTGACCACCTCCGGGCCCCGAATCTCGGCAACGGCCTCGAGCTTTTCGCGCAAGGCCTTGCCGACATTGGTCATGGCGGCGAAATCATCGACGCCAAAGTGGTGAATCCATTTCATGACCTGACCGGCACGAAAACGCTTCTCTCCGATGGACTCGAAGAATTTTTCCATTTCCTGCAGGGTCAGGCCCAACAGGTTGATCTTGCCAGTCATGTCACTCATGGAATCACCCAAGACCTGCTTCGCTTAGCGAATGCGGTCGCACAGCTCGGTAGCGGAGAAGAAGTAAGCGATTTCGCGGGCAGCCGAAGCTTCCGAGTCGGAACCGTGAACAGCGTTCTCGTCGATGGAAACGGCGAAGTCGGCGCGGATGGTGCCGGCAGCAGCTTCTTTCGGGTTGGTGGCGCCCATCAGCTCACGGTTGGCCAGGACGGCGTTTTCGCCTTCCAGAACCTGAACGATGACCGGGCCGGAAGTCATGAAGGCAACCAGGTCGGCGAAGAAGCCGCGCTCTTTGTGCTCAGCGTAGAAGCCTTCGGCCTCGGCCTTGGACAGTTGCTTCATCTTCGAAGCGACGACGCGCAGGCCGGCTTTTTCGAAGCGAGTGGTGATCTCGCCGATGACGTTCTTGGCAACGGCGTCAGGCTTGATGATGGAGAAGGTACGTTGAACAGCCATGGATAACTCCAAAATTGAGTGTTGCGAAAAATTAAACCCGCGAATTATACGCGGGTTCCAGGGGATTGCCTAACCTGCAGGTGACGCTCAGTCGGCTTCTTCGATCCAGGCCGCCTGGATGGCCTCGAGCACTTTCTCACCGCCACGTGACGGATCGTCGCTGAATTCTGGCAAGGCCAGCACCCAGCGGTGCAAATCGACGAAATTCACATAACGAGGATCGACCTCCGGCTTGCTTTGCGCAAGCTGGATGGCGATCTCAAGTACATCAATCCATTTCAGGCTCATGCTGGAACCTCAGTGCGGCGCTTCGGCGGCGTGGTTGAGCGAGTATTTGGGGATTTCGATCGTCAGGTCTTCATCGCCGACGATCACCTGGCAGGCCAGGCGCGATTGCGCTTCCAGGCCCCAGGCCTTGTCCAGCATATCCTCTTCCAGCTCATCGGCCTCTTCCAGCGAGTCGAAACCCTCGCGGACGATGCAGTGGCAGGTGGTGCAGGCGCAAACGCCACCGCAGGCGCTTTCCATCTCGATGTGATGCTCGTGGGCCAATTCCAGGATGTTGGTGCCTGGCTCCACCTCTACCACCAGCCCATCCGGGCAGAACTTCTCGTGCGGCAGGAAAATCACCTGGGGCATCGGTTACTCCTCGATCTCATTCAGGTTGCGCCCGGCCAGTGCGGCTTTGACCGTCGAATCAAGGCGACGGGCGGCAAAAGCATCGGTCACCTGCGACAGACGCTTGGTCTGCTGCTCGATGGCCGCGCCATCGGTGCCGGTGAGCAAATCACGCAATTCTTGCATCTGGAACTCGATCGCCTCGCGCTCCTCGGCACTGAGCAAACGCTCGCCATCGGCATCCAGGGCGCCCTGCACCGCCTCGAGCAGCCGCTCGCCGTCCACCTGGTGCTCGCGCAGCTGGCGCGCCTGCTTGTCGGAGCCGGCATGCTCGAAGGAGTCCTTGAGCATGCGGGCGATTTCGCCATCGGTCAGGCCGTAGGACGGCTTGACCTGGATGCTCGATTCCACGCCCGAGCCCAGTTCGCGGGCCGACACGCTGAGCAGGCCGTCGGCATCGACCTGGAAGGTGACGCGGATCTTCGCAGCACCAGCGACCATGGCTGGAATGCCGCGCAGTTCGAAACGCGCCAGGGAACGGCAGTCGCTGATCAGCTCGCGCTCGCCCTGCAGGACGTGGATCATCATGGCCGACTGGCCATCTTTATAAGTGGTGAACTCCTGGGCGCGGGCCACCGGGATGGTGGTATTGCGCGGGATCACCTTTTCCATCAGCCCGCCCATGGTCTCGAGCCCCAGGGACAGCGGGATGACGTCCAGCAACAACAATTCGCCACCCTCGCGGCGGTTGCCGGCCAACGTATCGGCCTGGATCGCGGCGCCGATGGCTACCACCTGGTCCGGGTCGATCGAGGTCAGCGGGGTACGGCCGAACAGCCCACCTACCGCCTCCCGTACACGCGGGACGCGGGTGGAGCCGCCAACCATCACCACGGCGCCGACCTCTTCGAGCTCGACGCCGCTGTCGCGAACGGCGCGGCGGCAGGCCTTCAGGCTGCGGGCGATCAAGGGCTCGATCAGGGCCTCGAAACCGGCACGGGTCAGCTCGCCCTGCCAGGCGCCGTGGCGCACGCTGACCACGTCGGCGTCGGTCAGGGCTTCCTTGGCGGCGCAGGCGGCCTGCAGCAGTTGGCGTTGGGCGGAGGGGTCGAGGTCGGACGACAGCCCGGCCTGCTCGACGATCCAGCCGGCGATGGCGTGGTCGAAGTCGTCGCCGCCCAGGGCGGTGTCGCCACCGGTGGCCAGTACTTCGAACACGCCCGCGGTCAGGCGCAGAATGGAAATGTCGAACGTGCCGCCACCCAGGTCATAGATGGCCACCACACCTTCGGCTTTCTCGTCCAGGCCATAAGCAACGGCGGCCGCGGTCGGCTCGTTGAGCAGGCGCAACACGTTGAGGCCGGCCAGGCGCGCGGCGTCCTTGGTAGCTTGGCGCTGGGCGTCGTCGAAATAGGCCGGCACGGTGATCACCGCACCCACCAGCTCGCCACCGAGCGTTTCCTCGGCACGCTGGCGCAACACCTTGAGGATGTCGGCGGACACTTCCACCGGGCTCTTTGGCCCCTGGACGGTGTCGATGAACGGCATGTGCGACTCGCCACCGACGAAGCGGTACGGCAGCTGCTCGCCCAGTTGCTTGACATCGGCCAGGCCACGCCCCATCAGGCGCTTGACCGACAGGACGGTATTCAGCGGGTCGCTGGAGGCCGCCTCGCGGGCAGCCAGGCCTACGTCGATGCCGCTGTCGAGGTAACGTACCGCCGAAGGCAGAATGACATTACCTTGTGCATCGGGCAGCGGCTCGCTGCGACCGCTGCGCACGGCAGCGACCAGGGAATTGGTGGTGCCCAGGTCAATCCCCACCGCCAGGCGGCGCTGGTGTGGCTGGGGGCTTTGACCGGGTTCGGCGATCTGCAGTAGGGCCATGCTTATCTGAGTACCTTAGGCGTCGTCACGTGCAACGCCGGGGTTAATCGTCGAGGCGCTCTTCGAGTTGGCGCACTTCCTGGGCGAGCTTGTCGAGAAACTGCATGCGGCGCATCAGGCGCTCTGCCCTGTCACGCTCGGCAGCCACATCCCAGCAGGCGGCGAAATCCTCGTTCAACGTCTCCTGGGCGGCTTTCAGGCGCTTCTTGAAGACAGCGACACCGTCGAGGTCGGCTTCGTCCTGCAGCTCTTCGAGCTCTTCGCGCCACTGCATCTGCTGCAGCAGGAAGTCCGGGTCGTGGACGGTGATTTCCTGGGGCACTTCGTGGCCACCGATGGCCAGCAGGTAGCGGGCACGCCGCGGGGCGCTGCGCAGGGTCTGATAGGCCTCGTTGAGAGCCGCGGACTTCTCCAACGCGAGACGCTGTTCGCGCTCGGAGGCATCGGCGAAGCGGTCCGGATGGACCTCACGGGCCAGCTCGCGATAGCGCGTGGCCAGCTTGTCGAGGTCCAGGCGGAAACCGGGCTGCAGGTCAAACAGGGCGAAATGGCAAGGAGTACCCACGTCAAGCCTCAGACATTGAAGCTTTCGCCGCAGCCACATTCACCGCGCACGTTGGGGTTGTTGAACTTGAAGCCTTCGTTCAACCCTTCCTTGACGAAGTCCAGCTCGGTGCCGTCGAGGTAGACCAGGCTCTTGGGGTCGATGATGACCTTCACGCCGTGGTTCTCGAAGACTTGGTCTTCGGCCGCCACTTCATCGACGAACTCCAACACGTAGGCCAGGCCCGAGCAGCCGGTGGTGCGCACGCCCAGGCGAATGCCCTCGCCCTTGCCGCGCCCTTCGAGGGAACGCCGCACGTGGTTGGCGGCGGCTTCTGTCATGCTGATAGCCATCGGAACTCTTTCCTCAACTTCAGTTAGCGCACAAGCGTCTTAGACCAAGCCTTTCTTCTGCTTGTAGTCGCGCACAGCAGCCTTGATGGCATCTTCGGCGAGTACCGAGCAGTGGATCTTGACCGGCGGCAACGCCAGTTCTTCGGCCAACTGGGTGTTCTTGATGGTCTCGGCTTCGTCCAGGGTCTTGCCCTTCATCCACTCGGTGGCCAGGGAGCTGGAGGCAATGGCCGAGCCACAGCCGTAGGTCTTGAACTTGGCATCTTCGATGATGCCCTGCTCGTTGACCTTGATCTGCAGGCGCATGACGTCGCCGCAGGCCGGCGCGCCGACCATGCCGGTACCGACATCCGGGTCGTCGGCGTTCATCTTGCCGACGTTGCGCGGGTTTTCGTAGTGGTCGATGACCTTTTCACTGTATGCCATGGTGCAATTCCTTCCTCATCAGGGAGCCGCTCTTGCTGGCGACTGCTTAGTGGGCGGCCCACTCGATCTTGGAGATGTCGACGCCGTCTTTGTACATGTCCCACAGCGGCGACAATTCGCGCAGTTTGTTCACCGCCTCGCAGACTTTCTGCGCGGCGTAATCGACTTCTTCCTCGGTGGTGAAGCGGCCGAAGGAGAAGCGGATCGAGCTGTGCGCCAGCTCGTCGTTGCGGCCCAGGGCGCGCAGCACGTAGGACGGCTCGAGCGAAGCGGAGGTGCAGGCCGAGCCGGACGATACGGCGATGTCCTTGAGCGACATCAGCAGCGACTCGCCTTCGACGTAGTTGAAGCTCAGGTTCAGGTTGTGCGGCACGCGGGCAGTGCGGCTGCCGTTGACGTACAGCTCTTCGAGGTTGGAAACCTGTTCGAAGAAGCGGTCGCTCAGGGCCTTGATGCGCACGTTCTCGGCGGCCATTTCCTGCTTGGCGATGGCGAAGGCCTCGCCCATGCCGACGATCTGGTGGGTCGGCAGGGTGCCCGAACGCATACCGCGCTCATGGCCACCGCCGTGGATGATGGCTTCCAGGCGTACGCGCGGCTTGCGGCTGACGTACAGCGCGCCGATGCCTTTCGGGCCATAGACCTTGTGCGCCGAGAACGACATCAGGTCGACCTTCAGCTTCTGCAGGTCGATCTCGACCTTGCCGGCGGACTGGGCGGCATCGACGTGGAACAGCACGCCGCGCGAGCGGGTCAGTTCACCGATGGCGGCAATGTCGTTGATCGAGCCGACTTCGTTGTTCACGTGCATCAGCGAGACCAGGATGGTGTCTTCGCGCAGGGCCGCCTCGACCATGGCCGGGGTGACGATGCCGTCTTCGCCGGGCTCGAGGTAGGTGACTTCGAAACCTTCGCGCTCGAGCTGGCGAGCGGTGTCCAGGACCGCCTTGTGCTCGATCTTGGAGGTGATGATGTGCTTGCCCTTGGTCTGATAGAAGTGCGCCACGCCCTTGAGGGCGAGGTTGTCGGACTCGGTGGCACCGCTGGTCCAGACGATCTCGCGCGGGTCGGCGTTGATCAGCTCGGCAACCTGGCGACGACCGTTTTCGACGGCTTCCTCGGCCTTCCAGCCGAACACGTGGGAACGCGAGGCCGGGTTACCGAAGTTCCCGTCGACCAGCAGGCAGTCGGCCATCTTCTGGGCGACGCGCGGATCGACCGGAGTGGTCGCGGAGTAATCGAGGTAGATCGGCAACTTCATTGGGTATCTCCTATCAGGCGGTGGCGTCGCTCGTCGCTGCTATCAGTCGACGGCGGACGTCTCAATCTTGTCCATCCGGGCGGTACGGCCCGAGACGCGGCGCAGGTCCTGGCGATGGGCGACTTCCTGCACCTCGCGGCGCTCGACCAGATCGGCCAGGCTGATGCCGCTGAGGAACTCGTGGATCTGCTGGCTGAGGTCGCACCACAAGTGGTGGGTCAGGCAGGTGTCGCCGGCGTGACAGTCCCCCAGGCCCTGGCAACGGGTGGCATCGACCGATTCGTTGACCGCGTCGATGACCTGGGCCACCTGGATGGTTTCCATGCCACGCGACAGCTGGTAGCCACCGCCCGGACCGCGCACGCTGGAAACCAGGCTGCCACGGCGCAGCTTGGCGAACAGCTGTTCCAGATAGGAAAGGGAAATGCCCTGGCGCTCGGAAATGTCGGCCAAAGACACCGGCCCATGCTGCGCATGCAACGCCAGGTCAAGCATGGCGGTCACGGCATATCGGCCTTTGGTAGTCAGTCGCATGGCTATTGGGTACCACGGGAGTTACAGGATGTGTGCGAGTATGCGATTCCCGAGCATTTAAGTCAACTATTAGACCTAGTGCTTTAGTCGGGTATGCATCGGGGAGGCGGGCGCGAGTCTAACAGACCAGGGGCGTGAGCACACGCCCCATATCTCACCGCGCCGTAATCAATGCGCCTGGGTGTCGCTCTGCGCGGCTTGCTTGACCTCGACGAAGTCTTCCTCGGGCAGTGCCGGCAGTTCCTTGCCGCAATAGTCGCTGCCCAGCTTGGTCAACGCACCGCACATGCCCTCGAGCCGTTCGTCGACCGCCTGCAGGTGGTCGAGCATCTGGCCGATGGCGCGGGCCACCGGGTCGGGCATGTCGCCACTGACGCCGTAGGCATCGAAGCCGATCTTCTCGGCCATGGCCTTGCGCTTGGCCTCGACCTCGTTATCTTCGGCCTTGACGATGATCCGCCCGGGGATCCCCACCGCCGTGGCACCGGCAGGCACCGCCTTGGTCACCACGGCGTTGGAACCGATCTTGGCCCCGGCACCGACGGTGAACGGGCCGAGAACCTTGGCCCCGGCACCGACCACCACGCCGTTTTCCAAGGTCGGGTGGCGCTTGCCTTTGTTCCAGCTGGTGCCGCCCAAGGTCACGCCCTGGTACAGGGTGACGTCGTCACCGATCTCGGCGGTCTCGCCGATGACGATGCCCATGCCGTGGTCGATGAAGAAGCGCCGACCGATGGTGGCACCGGGATGGATCTCGATGCCGGTCAGCCAGCGACCGAAATTCGACACCAGGCGCGCCAGCCACTTGAAGTCACGCACCCACAGGGCATGGCCCAGGCGGTGCAGCCAGATGGCATGCATGCCCGGGTAGCAGGTCAGCACCTCGAAGGCATTGCGCGCCGCCGGGTCGCGATGGAATACGCTTTGGATATCTTCGCGCAGACGTTCGAACATCTTTTTCTAGTCCTTCCGCTTATGCGGCTCGCCCCGTGCGACTTTCTGGGTCTCGGTGAGGATGCCGCGCAAAATGCTCATTTCCGAACGATTGACCGAGCTGCGCCCATAGAGCCGACGCAGGCGCGGCATCAGGTGCTTGGGCTTCTCCGGGTCAAGGAAGCCGATCTGCACCAGGGTTTTTTCCAGGTGCTCGTAGAACAGCTCCATCTCGTCCATGGTCGCCAGCTCGCCGCTGCGCAGCGAGTTGGCCTCGAACTTCTCGACCTTCGTCGGCGCGCCCTCGGCCGCCAGCCAGGCCATGCGCACCTCGTAGGAGAGCACCTGGACCGCCGCGGCGAGGTTCAGCGAACTGAAGTCGGGGTTCGAAGGAATGTGCACGTGGAAGTGACATCGCTGCAGCTCTTCGTTGGTCAGCCCGGCGTGCTCGCGACCGAACACGAGGGCGATCTCCTCACCGGCGCCGGCGTGCTCGACAACCTTGGCACCGCATTCGCGGGGGTCGAGCAACGGCCAGGGAATGCTACGCTCGCGGGCACTGGTGCCGATCGCCAGGCTGCAGCCGACCAATGCCTCTTCGAGGCTGTCGACCACCTGGGCGTTGTCCAGCACATCGTCTGCGCCGGATGCGCGCGCCGTGGCATCCACGGCAGGGAAATCCAGAGGCTGGACCAGCACCAGGCGCGACAGGCCCATGTTTTTCATGGCACGCGCAGCGCCGCCGATATTGCCGGGGTGGCTGGTATTGACCAGAACAACACGAATATTCTGCAACAAGGTGTTGAGCTCACGGATGTGGATAACGGGGCAAACGATCTTACAGAAGCGACGGACGTAACGCCACGAAAGCACATGTCACCCTTCTGCCGAAGCAGATTTCTGATAGACTATGCGGCTTTCCTCTTTAACATCCCAGGTGAAACGCCCATGCAGCCTATGCTGAATATCGCCCTGCGCGCCGCTCGCAGCGCCAGTGAATTGATTTTCCGCTCCATCGAACGCCTGGACAGCATCAAAGTCGACGAGAAAGAAGCCAAGGACTACGTGTCCGAGGTTGACCGCGCCGCCGAGCAGACCATCGTCAACGCCCTGCGCAAGGCCTACCCGAACCACTCCATACAGGGTGAAGAAACCGGCCTGCACGCCGGTACCGGTGAAGAAGGCAAGGACTACCTGTGGATCATCGATCCACTGGACGGCACCACCAACTTCCTGCGTGGCGTTCCTCACTTTGCGGTCAGCATCGCCTGCAAATACCGTGGCCGCCTCGAGCACGCCGTCATCGTCGACCCGGTTCGCCAGGAAGAATTCACCGCCAGCCGCGGTCGCGGCGCCCAGCTCAACGGCCGTCGCCTGCGCGTCAGCTCGCGCACCAGCCTGGAAGGCGCCCTGCTGGGTACCGGCTTCCCGTTCCGTGACAACCAGATGGCCGACCTGGACAACTACCTGGGCATGTTCCGCGCACTGACCGGCCAGACTGCCGGCATCCGCCGCGCCGGCGCCGCCAGCCTGGACCTGGCCTACGTCGCTGCCGGCCGCTTCGACGCCTTCTGGGAGTCGGGCCTGTCCGAGTGGGACATGGCTGCAGGCGTGCTGCTGATCCAGGAAGCCGGTGGCCTGGTGAGCGACTTCAATGGTGGCCACGACTTCCTCGAGAAGGGTCACATCGTCGCTGGCAACATCAAGTGCTTCAAGGCCGTGCTGACGGCCATCCAGCCGCACCTGCCCGAGTACATGAAGCGCTAAGCGCTGCGTACAGGCACAAAAGTTAAGCCTTATCGGCTGCAGTTGGGGCTGCTACGCAGCCCATCGCCGGCAAGCCGGCTCCCACAAGTGATGCGTCAGCCTTGAGGACAGCACTGTCTCTCTGGGAGGGCCGCACTGTCGCGCAGAGAACAAGCGGCTAGCGCCGCCCCTGTGGGAGCCGGCTTGCCGGCGATGGGCGCGGCATTACCCTGCGCCGCTCCTACAACGGCAGATTGAGGCTTTACTGCCCGGCCTGGTTCTCGCTCAGGACCAGGTTACCGTTCTTGTCCAGCGGAATGGTCGAACCCGGCTCATGGTTCATCTTCACTCGGCCAACCTTGTCGCCAATGGAGTAGGTGACGTTGTAGCCGACCACCTTCTCGCTCAGGTCATTGACCGTGTTGCAGCGGGTTTGCGTCGTGGTATAGGTGTCACGCTCCTGCATGCCCTCCTGCACCTTGTTGCCGGCGTAACCACCACCCACGGCACCGGCCACGGTGGCAATCTTCTTGCCGGTGCCGCCGCCGATCTGGTTGCCCAGCAAACCACCTGCGATCGCACCGACCACGGTACCTGCGATCTGGTGCTGGTCCTTCACCGGCGCCTGGCGCGTCACGGTGACGTCCTTGCACACCTGGCGCGGGGTCTTGATGGTTTCCTTGATGGGCTGCACGTCCGTAACCTGGGCGTACTCCGGCCCTTTGTTCACCAAGCTGTAGGTTGCGACAGCACCTCCGGCGGTCACACCGACAGCACCCAGCACCGCACCCACAAGCATTGATTTATTCACGTGAACCTCCTGATCGTACCCGCGGCGTCAGCCGCCTTCTCCCAGCCTTGGAGCATAAAAAAAGGCGCGAGTTCAATACCCGCGCCTTTCTTCACGCCAAACGGCAGCCTGCAACAGCTTACGGACGGTCGTCCTCACCCTCGGCCTTGACCGGCGGGATAAGGTCTTCGCTGCTCAGGTTCAGCCAGATCAGCACCACGTTAGCGATGTAGATCGACGAGTAGGTACCGGCCATGACGCCAATGAACAGCGCCAGGGAGAAGCCGAACAGGTTGTCGCCGCCGAAGAACAGCAGCGCAGCGATGGCCAGCAAGGTCGACACCGAGGTGGCCACGGTGCGCAGCAAGGTCTGGGTGGTCGAGACGTTGATGTTCTCGATCAGCGACGCCTTGCGCATCACGCGGAAGTTCTCACGCACCCGGTCGAACACCACGATGGTGTCGTTGAGCGAATAGCCGATGATCGCCAGGACCGCCGCCAGCACCGTCAGGTCGAAGGTGATCTGGAAGAACGACAGGATACCCAGGGTGACCACCACGTCGTGGATCAGCGAGATGATGGCACCGACCGCGAACTTCCACTGGAAGCGGAAGGCCAGGTAGACCAGAATGCCGCCCAGGGCCAGCAGCATGCCCAAGCCACCTTGGTCGCGCAGCTCCTCACCCACCTGCGGGCCGACGAACTCGACGCGCTTGACCGTGGCCGGGTTGTCGCCACCGGCCTTCTGCAGGGCCGCGGCAACGCGGTTGCCCAGCTGTGGGTCGTCGCCGGGCATGCGCACCAGCAGGTCGGTGGTGGCGCCGAAGCTCTGCACCACGGCCTCGTCGAAGCCGGACTGGACCAGCTCGGCACGCACGGCCTTGAGGTCGGCCGGGCGCTCGTAGGTCAGCTCGATGAGCGTACCGCCGGTGAAGTCCAGGCCGAAGTTCAGGCCCTTGTGCCACCAGCTGAACAGCGCCAGGACGGTGAGGAGCACGGTAATGGCGAACGCGACATTGCGCACGCCCATGAAGTTGATGGTTTTCATCGCAGCTCCCTCAAACCCACAGCTTCTTGATGTCACGCCCGCCGCAGGTCAGGTTGACCAGTGCACGGGTCACCATGACGGCGGTGAACATCGAGGTGAAAATCCCGAGGGACATGGTGACCGCGAAGCCCTTGACCGGGCCGGTACCCATGGCGAACAGGATGCCGCCGACCAGCAAAGTGGTCAGGTTGGCATCGACGATCGCCGAGTAGGCGCGGTTGAAGCCCTCGTGGATGGCACGCTGCACCGACATACCGGCGGCGATCTCTTCACGGATACGCGAGAAGATCAGCACGTTGGCGTCCACCGCCATACCCATGGTCAACACGATACCGGCGATACCCGGCAGGGTCAGGGTGGCGCCCAGCAACGACATCAGCGCCAGCAGCAGGACCATGTTGCCCGCCAGGGCGATGGTGGCCAGCACGCCGAAGGCGCGGTAGATGGCGATGATGAACAGCGAGACGAACAGCATGCCCCACAGGGACGCGTCGATACCCTTGGTGATGTTGTCGGCACCCAGGCTCGGGCCGATGGTACGTTCTTCTGCGAAGTACATCGGCGCGGCCAGGCCACCGGCACGCAGCAGCAGGGCAAGCTCGGACGATTCGCCCTGGCCGTTCAGGCCGGTGATGCGGAACTGGCTGCCCAGCGGCGACTGGATGGTCGCCAGGCTGATGATCTTCTTCTCTTCCTTGAAGGTCTGGATCGCCACGTCCTTCTCGACGCCGTCGACAACCTGCTTCTCGTAGCGGGTCATCGGCTTCTGCTCGATGAAGATCACTGCCATGCTGCGGCCGACGTTGCTGCGGGTGGCGCGGCTCATCAGCTCGCCACCGTGGCCGTCGAGGCGAATGTTGACCTGCGGGCGGCCATGCTCGTCGAAGCTGGCCTGGGCGTCGGTCACCTGGTCACCGGTGATGATCAGGCCACGCTCGACCGCGGCGGAACGGCCGCCTTCGCGGAACTCGAAGACCTCGGTGGTGGCCTTGGAGGCGCCCGGCTCGGCACCGAAGCGGAACTCCAGGTTGGCGGTCTTGCCCAGGATACGCTTGGCTTCGGCGGTGTCCTGCACGCCCGGCAACTCGACCACGATACGGTTGGCGCCCTGGCGCTGGACCAGCGGCTCGGCCACGCCCAGCTCGTTGACCCGGTTGCGCACGGTGGTCAGGTTCTGCTTGATCGAGTATTCGCGGATCTCGGTCACTTTCGCCGGGGTCAGCGCCAGACGCAGCACGGCGAGCTCGTTACGCTCGGTGGTGGTCAGGTCGAAATCATTGAAATTCTTGCGGATCAGGCTGCGGGCCTGCTCGCGGGTGGCATCGTCGGCGAAGCCCAGCATGATGCCGCCGTCCTGCTGAGGCAGGCTGCGGTAGCGGACGCGCTCTTTGCGCAGCAAGGTCTTGACCTCGCCTTCGTAGACTTTCATGCGGGCGCTCATGGCCTTGTCCATGTCCACTTCCAGCAGGAAGTGCACACCACCGGACAGGTCCAGGCCCAGCTTCATCGGGCTCGCGCCCAGGTTGCGCAGCCATTGCGGGGTGGTCTGGGCCAGGTTCAGGGCCACGACGTAATCATCGCCCAATGCCTTGCGCACCACATCCTTGGCCGGGAGCTGGTCTTCCTGGTTGGTCAGGCGCACCAGCGCACTGCCCTTCTCGCCCAGGCTGCCGCCCTTGACGGCAATACCGGCATCGGTCAGCGCCTTGGTGGCGCGGTCCAGGTCGGCCTGACCCACATGCAGCGCGGAGCTCGCACCGCTGATCTGCACCGCCGGGTCATCCGGGTAGAGGTTGGGAGCGGAATAAATAAAGCCGATCGCCAGCACAGCCAGGATCAGCAGGTATTTCCACAGAGGGTATTTGTTCAGCATCACGCCGCCCGTTCAAGACGCGGGGCGCGTTGCGCGCCCCGACTGGAAAAGAAAACCGGTAACTCAGATAGCCTTGAGCGTACCTTTTGGCAGGGTCGCGGCCACGGCGCCCTTCTGGAACTTCAGCTCGACGTTGTCGGACACTTCCAGGACCACGAAGTCGTCGGCCACTTTGACGATCTTGCCGGCGATGCCGCCGTTGGTGACAACTTCATCACCTTTTTGCAAGTTGCTCAGCAGGTTCTTCTGCTCCTTGGCACGCTTGGCCTGCGGGCGCCAGATCATCAGGTAGAAGATGACCAGGAAACCGACCAGGAAGATCCATTCGAAGCCGGTACCGGCTGGGCCGGCGGCAGGGGCAGCAGCGTCCGCGTAGGCGGCGGGAATCAGAAAGCTCATTGGGCACTCCAGTTGCTATAAGTTTATAAGTGCAAACAGTCAGTCCAAGGGCGGCACGGGTAGCCCGCGCTTGGCGTAGAAGGCGTCGACAAAGGCGGCCAATTTACCTTGTTGAATAGCCTCGCGTAAACCGGCCATCAAGCGCTGGTAATGGCGCAAGTTGTGGATGGTATTCAGCATGCTGCTCAACATTTCGCCACATTTATCCAGGTGATGGAGATAGGCGCGGGAGAAGTTAGTGCAGGTATAGCAGTCACAGGTCGGATCCAGCGGCGAATCATCATGGCGATGGAACGCGTTGCGGATCTTGATCACCCCGGTATCGACGAACAGATGGCCGTTGCGCGCATTGCGCGTCGGCATCACGCAGTCGAACATGTCGACGCCGCGGCGCACACCCTCTACAAGATCCTCGGGTTTGCCTACCCCCATAAGGTAACGAGGTTTGTCAGCCGGCATCTGACCGGGCAGGTAATCCAGCACCTTGATCATTTCGTGCTTGGGCTCGCCCACCGACAGGCCGCCGATGGCCAGGCCGTCGAAGCCGATGTTCTCCAGAGCTTCCAGCGAGCGCATGCGCAGGTCCTGGTACATGCCACCCTGGACGATACCGAACAGCGCCGCGGTGTTGTCGGCGTGGGCGTTCTTCGAACGCTGGGCCCAGCGCAGCGACAGTTCCATGGAGGCGCGCGCCACGTCGTGCTCGGCCGGGTACGGCGTACACTCGTCGAAGATCATCACGATGTCCGAGCCCAGGTCGCGCTGGACCTGCATGGACTCTTCCGGGCCCATGAATACCTTGGAGCCGTCGACCGGCGAGGCGAAGGTCACGCCCTCTTCCTTGATCTTGCGCATGGCGCCCAGGCTGAACACCTGGAAGCCACCGGAGTCGGTGAGGATCGGGCCCTTCCACTGCATGAAGTCGTGCAGGCTGCCGTGCTTCTTGATCACCTCGGTGCCCGGGCGCAGCCACAGGTGGAAGGTGTTGCCCAGGATGATCTCGGCGCCGATGGCCTCGATGTCGCGTGGCAGCATGCCCTTGACCGTGCCATAGGTGCCCACCGGCATGAACGCCGGGGTTTCCACCGTGCCACGGGGGAAGGTCAGGCGGCCGCGACGGGCCTTGCCGTCGGTAGCCAGCAGTTCGAACGACATTCGACAGGTGCGACTCATGCTTGATCCTCGGGGCCGCGTGGCGCCGGATTGCGGGTGATGAACATGGCATCACCGTAACTGAAGAAGCGGTACCCCTGCTCGACCGCCGCCGCGTAGGCAGCCATGGTCTCGGGGTAGCCGGCGAAGGCCGAGACCAGCATCAGCAGCGTGGACTCCGGCAGGTGGAAGTTGGTGACCAGGGCATCGACCACGTGGAACGGCCGGCCCGGGTAGATGAAGATGTCGGTGTCGCCGCTGAAGGCCTTCAGCTGGCCATCACGGGCGGCACTTTCCAGCGACCGCACGCTGGTGGTCCCCACCGCGATCACCCGCCCACCACGGGCGCGGCAGGCCTGGACGGCGTCGACCACGTCCTGGCTGACCTCTAGCCACTCTTTATGCATGTGGTGGTCTTCGATCTTGTCGACCCGCACCGGCTGGAAGGTACCGGCGCCCACGTGCAAGGTGACGAAGGCTCGCTCCACACCCTTGGCGGCGATCTTTTCCAGCAGCGCCTCGTCAAAATGCAGGCCCGCGGTCGGCGCGGCCACGGCGCCGGCGCGCTCGGCATAGACGGTCTGGTAGCGCTCACGGTCGGCGCCTTCGTCGGGGCGGTCGATATAGGGCGGCAGCGGCATGTGGCCGACGCGCTCGAGCAGCGGCAGCACCTCTTCGCCAAAGCGCAGCTCGAACAGCGTCTCGTGGCGCGCCACCATCTCGGCCTCGCCACCGCCGTCGATGAGGATCTGCGTGCCTGGCTTGGGCGCCTTGCTGGCGCGGACATGGGCCAGTACCCGGTAGTTGTCGAGCACGCGCTCGACCAGCACCTCCAGCTTGCCGCCGGAGGCTTTCTGGCCAAACAGCCGCGCCGGAATCACCCGGGTATTGTTGAATACCATCAGATCACCGGGGCGCAGGTAGTCGAGCAAGTCGGTGAATTGACGGTGCGCCAGCTCCCCGCTCGGTCCATCGAGGACCAGCAGACGGCTGCCATGGCGCTCGGCCAGGGGGTGGCGGGCGATCAGGGAATCGGGGAGTTCGAAGGAAAAATCGGCGACGCGCATGATGGTGTTCGGTTCGACAGGGCCGGAAAGTTTAGCCCAAAGAGCGAAAATTGACCATGAAACCCGATTGACCGTCCCTCAGAGGCTCTCTATACTGCGCCCCCACAAGCCCTGATGGCGGAATTGGTAGACGCGGCGGATTCAAAATCCGTTTTCGAAAGGAGTGGGAGTTCGAGTCTCCCTCGGGGCACCAAGATCCGAAAGAAACCGACCTTATGGTCGGTTTTTTTGTGCCTGGGATTTTTTTGGGGGCATGACTTGGGGTTTGAGGTGATGCGTAGATCGCGCGCCGCCTCGAAACCAAGACAGGCACCTGCCAGCCCCCCCTATCTCCCGACAAGCAGCGACGCGCTCCACATCCCGTGAAAGAACCTGAGTTTTCGGATTTTCCCCATTCCCTGTAGGCTGTTTCCCAAACATACTGCCTATCCCTTTCAAGCCATTGCGGTGCTCTGGATCGGGCTCTAGTCTCGGCCTGTCGTTGCCAATTCAACGACCGGCTTTGACAGGCCGACCCAAGTAGAAACCTCATGGCTCGCCCTCAATGGCGGCTGTACGTGGGGGCACCTCGTGTGCGCCGGGTTTCCTCTATTTGACCGGTCTGTCAACCCTGCGTATAGCTGCCACCCTTTTGTTTGACAGCAAAAGGTGGCGGCTCCGTTCAAATGAGGAGCTTCACCATGCTAAAGATCGTCCCCGACCCACCCTACCCCACCGAACTCGCCCATTCCCTCGAAGACATCCTGATGCAAACCTCCGAATAGCTGGTTTGCGCCCTCTCCATCGCCCAACAGAACACCCTCACCCATCAAGCCTCATCCGTCCAGGCGCTGACCCTGGCCACGATGCATGAGATCGAGGCGGCCCGCGGCATGGTGGAAATGGCGCTGAGCAAGGTTCAGGTACGCCACTGACAAGGAGGATTACGATGACGAGCAAGACGGTAGGCGTCACCTGTTTTGGCTATGGCACGGGTGATGCGCCTTTGTTTCGGGTGGTACCGGGACAGGACGCGATCCTCGCGTTGGACCAAGCCTCAGCAATGCTTCAATGCGTTCGGCGGATGACGCTGCTGGCGGCAACCGATGGCGAGGCAGACCTCGGCTGGGCGGCACATCTGCTCAGCGACATGGCCAAGGCGATCATGGATGACGTGGAAATTGGGCGGCAGCGTACACAGCCATAGCCCACCGCCGGATAAGCCCGCCCTCATAGAACGATGCACGAAACCCTGTGGGAGCGGGCTTGTCCCGCGATTAGCCGAGCCCGATGTCTCCATCGCCTGACAAGGGCTTCGCCCTTGATCGCGGGACAAGTCGGACCGCCGCACCGCCGCTCCCACAGCGGATCAGCGCTAGCCGCTTGTTCTCTGCATGACAGGGCTAGGTGATCTCCATAGGAGCAGTGCAAAGGTCGAGCATTGGCCTTCGATCAAGCTGATCTTCTCAACACGGGATAACGGTACACAGGCCCTTAAGTTCAACGATGTATCCTTGAAGTAAGCCCCACTTATCCAAGGCATACCCCATGAAGCTGACACACCGCCCCGTGCGCCACGACGATATCGCCGCCATCTGTTGCTTCCCGCAAGGTGCGGACGAGCTGTTCTACATGTTCCCCAAGGCCACCTACCCGCTCACGCCAGACCAACTGAACGATGCCATCGCCCAGCGCAGCGGATCGACGGTGATCGAAGGTGATGGCGTGGTGCTGGGCTTTGCCAATTTCTACAAGGCCGAGCACGGTGGCGTATGTGCCTTGGGCAACGTGGTGGTCGCTCCCGCCGCGCGTGGCCGTGGCGTCGCACGCTACCTGGTGCAATGCATGATCGACTTGGCCCGCGAACAGTTCGCCGCGCGGGAGGTGTGGGTGTCGTGCTTCAACCACAACACGGCGGGGCTGCTGCTTTATCCACAGTTGGGGTTCGTGCCGTTCGGCATCGAGGAACGGCAGGCACCGGATGGCAGCCGGGTCGCGCTGGTGCAGATGAGTCAAAGACTCACATGAGCAGGTCGTCAGCGTGATACGGAATGAGGCTGTGCAAAAAGGTCGATTCCCAAAGCACGTAAAGACTCTCACGCCCCAGGCCGCTGTTTGCTGCAATTTCGGACATTCTCCGCGCCCTGGCGATATGTTCGAGTGCACGGATGATTTCATCGCTGTCACCATCGGCCAGCACCTGGCTCAGGTACTCACTGATTGCCTCATCGCTGTCCAGCAATCAGCGATGAGATAGCCAGTGCGGCCCCACGATTGGGTCGGCTTTATCGTCGCAGTTCGAGAGACAACAGATGGCGAGCGCTACGCGCTCGATCGCGGGGCAAGCCCGCTCCCACACAGGCGCTTCGAGAGCGGCATCGTACCTGTAGGAGCGGCCTCATGCCGCGAAAGGGCCGCAAGGCGGCCCCTGGGGTGATCAGGCGCGCACGTACCGCTGGCGCAGCACGTCGCTGAAGGCATCCACCAGCAACACCAGCACCAGCATGCCGATGATCACGGTGCTGGCCTGGGCTTCCTGGAACAGGCTCAGGGTGGTGTAGAGCATCTGCCCCAACCCACCCGCACCCACGAAGCCAAGCACGCTGGCCATGCGGATGTTGTTCTCCCAGCGGTAGAGGCTGTAGGCAAGCAGTTGCGGCCAAAGGTTGGGCAACGTTCCAAAGCAGAACGCCGCGGCCTGGCTGCCACCTTGCAGGCGGATGGCGGCGGCAGGCTCGGTGGGGGCGTTCTCCAGGGCCTCGGCGAACAGGCGGCCCAACACACCAGCGGTATGCAGGGCCAGGGCCAGGGTGCCGGCATTGGGCCCCAGGCCTGCGGCAAGCACGGTCAGGGCGGCCCAGACCAGCTCAGGGATTGCACGCAGGGCATTGAGCAGCAACCGCGCAGCGCCCTGCAATGGCCAGCCGAAGCGGCCCGCGGCCGGCAGCGCCAGCAGCAGGCCGAGCACCATCGCCAGCAGGGTCCCGAGCCCGGACATGGCCAGGGTCTCCAGTGCGCCCTTACCTACAGCCCGCAGGTGCTCGGCGGACAGGTCCGGGCTCAGGAAGCGGTGGGCATACTCACCCATCTGCGCCAGCCCGCCATTGCCCACCACCGACGCCATGTCCAACTCGAGGTAGCCGAACGACGCCACCACGGCGGCGAGAATCGCGACGACCACCAACAGGTTGATCACCCGGTTCATGCCAGCCTCCCCCGCAGCACGCGGCTGAGCAGGTCGGCCAGCATCACCAGCACCAGGAACGCCAACAGCATGCTCGCCACCTCGGCCCCGGCGAACATGCGCATCGACAGGTCGATCTGCTGCCCCAGCCCGCCGGCACCGACGAAGCCCATCACCACCGAGGCGCGCACGGCACATTCCCAGCGGTAGACGGTATAGGAGACCACCTCCGCCGCCGCCCCCGGCAGGATGCCGTAGAAGAACGCCGTAAGCCGACCACTACCCGCCTGCAATAAGGCATGCGCCGGGCGCTGGTCCACCGATTCGAAGATCTCCGCATAAACCTTGCCCAGCATGCCGGCATAGGTGATGGCGATGGCCAGCACCCCAGCGGTCGGCCCCAGGCCCACGGCACGGACGAACAGCAACGCCCAGACGATTTCCGGCACGCTGCGCAGGAACACCAGCAGCCCGCGCACCGGCAGGCGCAGCAGCCGTGACCCCAACCCAGGGCGCCCACCCCGGGAGGCCGCGCGCAGCGACAGCGCGCGGCTGGCCAGCAGGCTGGTCGGCACCGCCAGCAGCCAGGCCAGGGCCATGCCGGCGGTGGCCACGGCCAGGGTCTGCAAGGTGGCCTCGAACAACAGCGAGAGAAAGTCGGCATCATGGGCCGGTGGCCAGAACCCACTGGCGAAACTGGCCATCTGTTGACGGTTTTCGGCCTGCAGCAGCACACCTGGGTTCAGCTCGCTCAGGTGCAAGCCTGGCCATAACACGGCCAGGGCGAGCAGGGTCAGCAACAACCGGGGCCAAGCTGCCGGGTCGCGGGCGTCGGCCTTCAGCATCGTGGAATCTGTACCGTCAAGGTCGGGCCCGGCGACGGCGGCGAGCTCAACTGCTCGTTGGCATAAAGCGCGTCGAGCAGGCTTTCGGTGACCGCCTGGGCCGGGCAGTCGAATGCCACCTGGCCGTCGCGGATACCGACCACCCGAGGGAAATGCGCCAGCGCCAGCTCCACCGCATGCAGGCTGGCCACCAGCGTTACGCCGTTGGCCTGGGCATGGCGGTTGAGCAGTGCCAGGCTGTGTTCGGCGAGTACCGGGTCCATGGCCGACACAGGTTCGTCGGCCAGCAAGACGTCAGGCCGCTGATACAGCGCGCGGGCGATGCCGACGCGCTGCAGCTGGCCGCCGGAGAGCTGGCCGCACTGGACGAACAGTTTGTCCGCCAGGCCCAGTTCAGCCAGGGCCTGTCGCGCACCGGGCACATCGGTCGGGTAGACCAGGTTGAGCAGGCCGCGCAACGTGCCCCACTGCCCCAGCCGCCCGGCCAGCACCGCAGTGACCACACGCTGGCGTGGCGGCAAGGGCGGCGCCTGGTGCACCAGCCCCACGCGCGCGCGCAGGCGTTGCCGGGCCCCGGCCGACAGCGCCCAGGGCTGTTCGCCGAGCAGCTCCAGGCGCCCGGCACTGGGCTCGATGGCGGTCGCCATCACGTGCAGCAGGCTGGACTTGCCGGCCCCCGAGGGGCCGATGATCGCGACCCGCTCGCCCTTGTCGATACGCAGGCTCACCGCATCGAGTGCGCGGACCTGGCCATGGCGCAGGCCCACACCGTGCAGATGGATAGTCACTTGAGCAGACCGGCCTCGCGTGCCGCTTGCTCGGTGCCTACGTAGTTCTCCGGCTTGGTTTCGATGAAGCGGCTGGCGGCCTGCAGGTCAAGGATCGCCTTGTGCTCCGGGTTGGCCGGGTCCAGCGCGAGGAAGGCCGCCTTGATCTTTTCCTTCAAGGCCGGGTCCATGTTGCCGCGCACGGTCCAGTTGTAGTCGAAGTAGGTCGGGGTGGTGGCGAAGACCTTGACCTTGTTGGTGTCGACCTTGCCGGCATCGACCAGCTTCTGCCAGACGCTGGCGTTGAGCACGCCGCCGTCGACCTTGCCGGCCTGGACCCAGGCGACGGTGGCGTCGTGGGCACCGGAGTAGGCTACACGGCTGAAGTAGCCTTCAGGCTTGATGTTGTCCTGCTTGAGCATGAAGTAGCGTGGCATCAGGCTGCCGGAGGTGGACGAGATCGAGCCGAAGGCAAACGACTTGCCCTTGAGATCGGCCAGGCTCTTCACATCCGGGTTGGCAGTGATGAACTTGGAGGTGAACTGGGCGTCCTGCTCACGCTGCACCAGTGGCGTGGCGGTCGGGTCCTTCAGGTGCACCTGGACGAAGGTGAAGCCGCCCAGCCAGGCCATGTCCAGGCGGTTGGACGCCAACGACTCGACCACCGCCGGGTAGTCGGCCACCGGTACGAACTTCACGTCCATGCCCAATTGCTTGGAGAGGTATTCCCCCAGTGGCTTGAACTTGCGCAGCAGTTCGGTCGGCGCCTCATCAGGGATGGCGCTCACCCGCAGGGTATCTGCAGCCTGGGCAATGACGGCACAGCAGGACAGCACGAGGCCGGCGGCGACCGCCAGGGGACGTTTGAGCATGGGATTCTCCGGTTCAATAGCGGGGAAAGGGCCGGCGACGCGCCGACGGAGGGGAATTATAAGAGTCGCTGGCGCAAAGGCCAGCTTTGCTACAATCGCGCATCACGAAAATCCGAGGTGCGTATGAGCGAACCGATTCGTCTGACCCAGTACAGCCACGGCGCCGGCTGTGGTTGCAAGATTTCTCCCAAGGTGCTGGATGTGATCCTCGCCGAGAGCGGCACCCAGGCCCTGGACCCGAAACTCTGGGTCGGCAACGCCTCGCGCGACGACGCGGCGGTCTATGCGCTGGACGATGAGCGCGGCGTGGTCTCGACCACCGACTTCTTCATGCCCATCGTCGACGACCCGTACGACTTCGGCCGAATCGCCGCCACCAACGCGATCAGCGACATCTATGCCATGGGCGGCGACCCGCTGATGGCCATCGCCATTCTCGGCTGGCCGGTCAACGTGCTACCGCCCGAGGTGGCCCGCGAAGTGATCCGTGGAGGCCGCGCCGTATGCGCCGAGGCGGGCATTCCGCTGGCCGGCGGCCATTCCATCGATGCCCCCGAGCCGATCTTCGGCCTGGCCGTCACCGGCGTGGTCGGCAAGCGTCATCTCAAGCGCAACGACACTGCCAGTGCGGGCTGCCGCCTGTACCTGACCAAGCCCCTGGGCATCGGCATCCTCACCACCGCAGAGAAGAAGGCCAAGCTGCGCGAGCAGGACCAGGGCCTGGCCCGCGACTGGATGTGCACTCTCAACACCCCCGGCAGCCGCTTCGGCAAGCTCGATGGAGTCAAGGCCATGACCGACGTCACCGGCTTCGGCCTGCTCGGCCACCTGGTGGAGCTGGCCGAAGGCAGCGGGCTGACCGCGCACCTGCGCTACGACGCCGTGCCACGCCTGCCCAGCGTCGAGCACTACTTGGCCGAGGGCTGCATTCCTGGCGGCACCCTGCGCAACTTCGACAGCTATGGCCACAAGATCGGCGCCCTCACCGACGCGCAAAAGCACCTGCTGTGCGACCCACAGACCAGCGGCGGCCTGCTGGTGGCCGTGAGCCCCGAAGGCGAGGCCGAGTTCCTCGCCGTGGCAGCGCAACTGAACCTTACCCTCTCGCCGATCGGCGAGCTGGTCGAGCGACAGACCCACGCAGTCGAGGTGCTTTGATGCGCAACGACTGCACCGATTACCGCCAGCTGTTCCTGAACGACGTGCCGATGATGGACATGCGCGCGCCGGTCGAATTCGCCAAGGGTGCCTTCCCCGGCGCCGTGAACCTGCCGTTGATGAATGATCAGGAGCGGCAGAAGGTCGGCACCTGCTACAAGCAACAGGGCCAGGCCGCCGCCATCGCCCTGGGCCACCAGTTAGTCAGCGGGGCGACCAAACAAGCGCGCCTGGAGGCCTGGGCGGCATTCGCCAAGGCCCACCCCGAGGGCTATCTGTACTGCTTCCGCGGCGGCCTGCGCTCACAGATCGTGCAGGGCTGGCTGAAGGATGAAGCCGGCATCCAGTACCCGAAGGTCAAAGGTGGCTACAAGGCCATGCGTAACTTCCTGCTGGGCACAACCTTGCAGGCGGTCGAGCAGTGCGACTTCGTGCTGGTGGGCGGGCTTACCGGCACGGGCAAGACCGATGTGCTGGTCCAGCTAGACAACGTGCTGGACCTGGAAGGCCATGCCAATCACCGTGGTTCCAGCTTTGGCAAGCGCGCCACCGCGCAGCCAGCGCAGATCGATTTCGAGAACCAGCTGGCCATCGATATCCTCAAGAAGCGCGCCCGCGGCCTGCAGCAATTCGTGCTGGAAGACGAAGGACGCATCGTCGGCAGTTGCTCGGTGCCCCTGGAGCTGTACCAGGGCATGCAGCAGTACCCACTGGTGTGGCTCGAGGACAGCTTCGAGAACCGCGTGGAACGCATCCTGCGCGACTACGTGATCAACCTGTGTGCCGAGTTCGTCACGGTGCACGGTGAAGAACAGGGGCCAACCCTGTTTGCCCAGCGCATGCTCCAGAGCATGGCCAATATCCACAAGCGTCTTGGCGGCGAGCGCTTCCAGCGGTTGTCCGCGCTGCTGGAACAGGCGCTGGACGAGCAGCTGCGCAGCGGCGACGTGGGCCTGCACCGGGGCTGGATCGAAGGCTTGCTCAACGAGTACTACGACCCGATGTACGCCTACCAGCGCGAGGCCAAGGCGAGCCGTATCGAGTTTGCCGGCGATGGCGTGGAAGTGCGGGAATACCTGAAGGCCCGGGCCCAGCGCGAACCTCGATAGCGCTCGCAGAGCCTGTGGGAGCGGCGGTGCGGCGATCCGGCTTGTCCCCCGATTGGGCCGGGCCCGATATCACCTCGCCTGGCAAGGGCTTCGCCCTTGATCGCGGGACAAGCCCGCTCCCACCCGGCCTGCGCTGTTTTCAGAGACACCGCCGTACCTGTGGGAGCTGGCTTGCCAGCGATAGGACCGGGGCAAGCAACTCAAGACAGTTGGCTCCCACAAGGAGGCGCGACAGCGCTGCCCTGGCTTGTCATGGCCCCGGGCTCAGCACCCGCTCCAGCTCCGCGGCCCGCTCGCGGGTCAGGTCCATCAGGCACATGCCGCTTTCGAGCTGGCGGAGAGTGCCCCCGCTTACCTGCCCATGAAACGCGCAGTTGTCGTCACGGAACTTGATCCAGGTGCGCTGCACCTCACGCAACGCCTTCTGCTGGCTTGGCTCCAGCTTGGCCATCAACTGCTTGTAGGCACGATTCAGGCGCTCATCCTGTACCTGGGTCTCGGTGACGATGCAATTGCTCATGGCCAGGGTGCTCATGGCCTTGTCCATGCACTGCGAGTAGGTCGATGACGGCGCCTGTGCTTGGGCCTGGGTGGCACAGCAGGCCAGGACGATGGCGGCCAGAGAATATCGGGTCATGTACGCTCCTTGTGCGTTGACATTGGGGTCAGAGCCTAGTGTGGTGTTTTGCAAATACGACCAATAAGTCGCAAGTGAATTTTGTGCTCAAGCAAGGCGTCGCGACGAGTCGTAGCCCGGCTACGGCGAGGAGCGACAACGCAGCATGAGCGCAAAAAGCGCCGCGACTTATGGTTGTTATTTGTGAAACACCACACTAGCACTCCTGCCCACTCGATCAGCCGTAGCCTGGAAAAATCGGACACGTCCTACTCTTGCGCCTGGTCCGCCTCGCACAAGGTGCGAATCCGTTCGCGCAACCATCGGTGCCCGGCATCGCCCTCGCGTCGTGAATGCCAAGCCTGGGTAAAACCAAAGGGCGCAATGGCCAACGGTGGCTCGAAGCAGCGCAAGCCCGGCTCCAGGCGGGTGCCCGCCAGGCTCCGACGGGCCACGGTAAGCACCAGGTCGGTGCCGATGATCAGCCCCTGGGCCACGCCCCAGTGCGGCAAGGTCAAGGCAATGCGACGTCGTTCGCCCAGTGCCTGGAGTGCCAGGTCGATCTCGTTGTCGATGCCCGGCCGCACGGCCACCAATACATGGGGGCGAGCCAGCCATCGATCCAGCGCCAGCCCACCACGGGGCGGCAATGTCTGGCGGTCGGCCAGGCACACGAAAGACTCTTCGAACAATACCTGTACCTGGACCTCGGACGGCAGCTCAGGGAATACCCCCAGGGCCAAGTCCACCTCGCCATCGATCAACTGCCCAAGCATGGCCTCCCGACTGCCCTGGGACATCACAAGGTCGATTTCCGGCGCCTCGGCCCTGAGCAGGCGCATCAGCCCGGGCAGCACGACCCGCGCGCCATAGTCCGACATGGCCAAGCGAAAGGTTCGCCGCGCCCGGCTCGGCTCGAAGCGTGGGCTGCCCAACAAGCCGTGCAATTGCTCCAGGGCTTGCTCGAGCGGCTCGCGCAAGGCCTGGGCCCGGCTGCTCAGGTGCAGGCGACCGCCCCTGCGCACCAGCAGGGGGTCGGAGAAGATTTCTCGCAACTGCGCCAACGCATGGCTGACCGCAGGCTGGCTGCGGTGCAGGCGCACCGCAGCACGGGACACATGCTGCTCGCTGAGCAAGGCATGCAGGGTCAAAAGCAGATTGAGGTCGATGCGGCGAAAATCATCCATGGTACGAATAGGGCCCGTACAAACTTCGAATTTCCATCATTGAAATGGATAAACAACACTGCGCCTAGTGTTTTTCCAAAGGAGCCCCCGATGCCACATGCCCTCACGCTGTCCGCCCTCCTCCCCTCGCTCGTTGCGCTGCTGGCCGGCGCGGCGGTGCCCTTCCAGGCCGGCAGCAACGCTGCGCTGGGACGCCTGCTTGGCCACCCGCTGTGGGCGGCCGGGGTATCGCTGATGGTCAGCCTGTTGATGCTGGTACCGGCCTTGTTGGCAATGCGCGCGCCTGCGCCGCAGCTCCAAAACCTTGCCCAGGCCCCCTGGTGGGCCTGGTTCGGTGGCGTGGCAGGCGTGCTCTACATCACCGCCGCGCTGGTGCTGACACCGCGCCTGGGTGCGGCGGGGTTCATCGTCTGCGTGATCGCTGGGCAGGTGCTGTCGTCATTGCTGATCGACCAGTGGGGGTTGATGGGGCTGCCGGAGCGGCCCGTCAATGCGATTCGCCTGGCCGGGGTGGGCATGATCGTGATCGGCATGCTGGTCGTGCAATGGGGCACGTCCCGCGCCTCATAGGGTGGCAGCCGTCATTACAAGGCCTGCGGTTGCTCCGGCGGCATCAGCACTTTGTCCACATCGAAATGCAGCGCGGGCATCTGGGTGCCGGCATACATCACCACGGCCAAGGCCGCGATCAGCCCGACATCGAGCCAGTGCCAGGCCGGCATGTCGTCGACGCGCCTTGCCTTCCAGCACCACCAGGCCTGGCCCAGACAGAACGACACGATCGCCAGCAGCCACAAGTAGAAGCCTGCGCCAAAGCCGGTGACATCCTGGAATGCATAGCTCTGGTTGTCCGGCAGGCGCTCGATACCCAGGCTGCTGGCGGCCAGGTAAAGGGCGCCCAGCCCCAACAGCAGTGCCAGGCGGCGAAAGCGCCGGTGCGCCAGGACCGCCAGCGCCAGCAACGGGTTGGCGAACCATTGGTACAGCCCGAAAGGTACGCCCCAAGGCCCGTAGAGCAGCATTTGCAGCGCGGGCATATGCCGGCCGGCGCTGGTCAAGGCACCGTCGAAACAAAGCCCCAGCAGGTAGAGCGCCAGGCTGAAGGTGAGGTAATAGGCAGGCAACCGCGAGCTCCATCGGATAACGACAAGCCCATGACCATACCGCACCCAGGCCTCAGGTGACAGGCAGAACCAGCGCCGCGCCCTGCCCTGCTCGCCCTCAGGCGACTTCGGCCCCGTCATCCTCCGGCCAATGCGGCTCGTTGGCTTCCAGCGGCGGCAGCCCGTAATGCGCGCGTGCGGCGTCGCAGCTGGGGTTGTGCACGCCATTGACCCAGGACGCCTCGAATTCCCGACAAGGGCTGGAACGGTTTTCGTAAATGGTGCAAGCGACCTGCTTGCCGACCTCGCCGTTCAGAGCGATGCAACGGCATGGCTTGGCATCGGTGCCGATCATCGCGACGCGGGTCGGGTTGATCTGCACCACCAGGTCATCGGGCACAAGGCCACCGGCGGACTGGCATTCGCCCCAGAAGAAAGACACACGGAAGTACCCGCAGCAGGCGCCGCAGTCAAGGCAAGGGTTGTATTCGGACATGATGGCACGGAGGGAAAGTTGTTGTTTTCGGGGCTGGGCCCGCGCGCCATTTTCAATCCAAGCCGGGGTGGCTGAGAAGAGGGGTAAAGCAAAAATAGTTTGCCGCTGATCCGGGAAAAACGGGGCCGACTCGCAGCCCCGTTTGCGCCGTTACTTGCGGGTCAGACCATTGGCCCGGAACATCTGGCGAATGCCCCGGATCGCCTGGCGGATACGGTCCTGGTTCTCGATCAGGGCGAAGCGCACATGGTCGTCACCGTAGTCGCCGAAGCCGATGCCGGGCGATACGCAGACCTTGGCCTCGGCCAGCAGCTTCTTGGAAAACTCCAACGAACCCAGGTGGGCATAGGCTTCGGGGATCTTCGCCCAGACATACATCGAAGCCTTGGGGTTCTCGACCATCCAGCCGAGCTCATGCAGCCCCTTGACCAGCAGGTTGCGCCGTTGGCGGTACTGCTCGGCGATATCGCGCACGCACTGCTGGTCGCCTTCCAGCGCGGCGATGGCCGCGACCTGCAGCGGGGTGAAGGTGCCGTAGTCGTGGTAGCTCTTGATCCGTGCCAGGGCGCTGACCAGCTCCGGGTTGCCGACCATGAAGCCGATGCGCCAGCCAGCCATGTTGTAGCTCTTGGAGAGGGTGAAGAATTCCACGGCGATGTCCTTGGCGCCGGGTACCTGCATGATCGACGGCGCCTTCCAGCCGTCGTAGACGATGTCGGCATAGGCCAGGTCGTGGACTACCAGCACATCGTACTGCTTGGCCAGGGCCACCACGCGCTCGAAGAAGTCCAGCTCGACGCACTGCGCCGTCGGGTTGGACGGGAAGCCCAGGATCATCATCTTCGGCTTGGGGATCGACTCGCGAATCGCCCGCTCCAGCTCGTTGAAGAAGTCCACGCCCGGCACCAGCGGCACCGACCGCACCTGGGCGCCTGCGATCACTGCACCGTAGATATGGATCGGGTAGCTGGGGTTGGGCACCAGCACCGTGTCGCCATGGTCGAGGGTGCCGAGCATCAGGTGTGCCAGGCCTTCCTTGGAACCGATGGTGACGATGGCTTCGCTTTCCGGGTCGATCTCGACATCGTAGCGGTCCTTGTACCAGTGCGAGATGGCCCGGCGCAGGCGCGGGATACCGCGAGAGGTGGAGTAGCCGTGGGTGTCTTCGCGCTGGGCGACCTGCACCAGCTTCTCGACGATGTGCGGTGGGGTAGCACCGTCGGGGTTGCCCATGCTCAGGTCGATGATGTCCTCGCCACGACGGCGGGCCGCCATCTTGAGCTCGGCGGTGATGTTGAAGACGTAAGGGGGGAGACGATCGATGCGCGCAAAGCGGCGCGGCGAACCTGGGTTGGCCATGGCTTCCTCTGAGTACGTAAGCGCCCGGAACCGTCCGAGCGACGCTGGCCGCTGCGGCGGCCTGAATCAGAAGATAGTGCCGAAACACGACCTCTGTAAAGGTCTATTTCCTGTTTTTATCGTTTTTTTCAGGTTTATTTTTCCATGTGCCAGCGAGCTTGCCCCGCGATAGGGCCCGAACATGCAAAAAAAAACCCCGGCACATGGCCGGGGCTTTTCGTGTAACAGGCGACTGTCAGCGTGCGTAGGTCATGAGCACGTCGGTAGCGGTCTGGCTGTCCACCGACATCATCACGCTCAGGGCGGTGACAGTGAGGATAGAGAAACCGAATACCTTGCGCGCCCACTTGCTGTCGTCCTCAGCCTTGTAGCCACCCCAGGCCATGTACAGCCAGTACAGGCCCATGGCGGCGGCAACGGCCAGGTAGCCAAGCCCTGCATAGCCACCGAGGGTGAGCATGAGGGTAGCCAGCACGAAGGCCAGCACGTACAGCACGATCTGCTTCTTCGCCGCCAGGATACCGCGCGCCACCGGCAGGACCGGGATGTTGGCCGCGCTGTAGTCCTTGAAGCGGAAGATGGCGATGGCGAAGCTGTGCGGCATCTGCCACAGGCTGAACATCACCAGCAGGGTCACTGCAGCCAGGTCGAAGCTGTTGCTCACAGCGCAATAACCGATCACCGGAGGCATGGCACCGGACAGGCTGCCGACCAAGGTGCCGTGCACCGACTTGCGCTTGAGCCAGAGGCTGTAGAAGCCGACGTAGACGACGAAGCCCACCAGCGCACAGAACGCCGACAGCGGGTTGGCCTGGACATACAGCAAGCTGAAGCCCGCCACCCCAAGCAGGGTGGCATAGACCAGCGCGAAGGGCAGCGACATGCCGCCCTGGACCATGACGCGGTTCTTGGTGCGCTCCATCTTCTGGTCGATGTCGCGGTCGATGCAGTTGTTGAACACGCATCCAGACGCGACCACCAGGGAGGTACCCACCACCACCGCCAGGAACAGGGCGAAGTCCACATGGCCCTTCGCGGCAAGGAAGAAACCGCCTGCCACGGAAAGCACGTTACCGAAAATGATCCCCGGTTTGGTGATTTGGATAAAGTGCTTCACGGACATGCAGTCTTACCTCACTTGGCCATCATTTCGATGTGGATGCTGAACATGATCCACAGCGACAGGCCGACCAACAGAGCGATTACGAGAGTGGTGAACAGGAACGTCGACACATTGGAGCGCTGCTCTTTCGAGCGGTCCATGTGCAGGAAGTACACCAGGTGCACCACCACCTGGATGACGGCCATGGCCACCACGATCAGGACGGTCAGGTTCTTCGGCAGGCTCGGGTACATCACCAGACCGAACGGGATCGCGGTCAGGATGATCGACAGGATGAAGCCGATCGCGTACGACTTGACGCTGCCGTGGTTGCCTTCGTGATGAGTGTCGTGTGCGCTAGCCATTACAGAACTCCCAGCAGGTAGACGACGGTGAAGACGCAGATCCAGACCACGTCCAGGAAGTGCCAGAACAGGCTCAGGCAGCTCATGCGGGTCTTGGCGGTCGGGGTGATGCCCTTGGTGCTGATCTGGTACATCAGGACAGCCATCCAGATCAGGCCGGCAGTCACGTGCAGACCGTGGGTACCTACCAGGGCGAAGAAGCCCGACAGGAAGCCGCTGCGGTTCGGGCCGTAGCCTTCGCCGATCAGGTGATGGAACTCATAGACTTCCATCGCGATGAAGCCGGCACCGAACAGGAAGGTGATGGCCAACCAGCCCAGCACGCCGCCCTTGTTGCCTTTGAACATCTGCAGCATGGCGAAGCCGAAGGTGATCGACGACAGCAGCAGCAGTGCGGTTTCGACAGCTACGAAATCGAGCTGGAAGATGTCATGACCCGACGGGCCGCCGGCAAAACTGCCGGACAGCACCGCGTAGGTGGCGAAGAGCGACGCAAACAGGATGCAGTCGGTCATCAGGTACAGCCAGAAACCGAGTACGGTCATCTGGCCCGAGTCGTGGTGGTGGTCGTCGTGCCCATGGTCGTGACCATGAGCGCCGGCGTGGATTACTTGACTGGACATTGATTACACCCGCTCAAACGATTCGACACGTGCGCCGGCAGGCAGAGCACCTGCTTTGGCCAGCGCTTTCATGCGCTCGCCTTCGATGCGCGCCACTTCTTCGGCCGGAACCATGTAGCCCTGGTCGTCACGTGCAGCGTGGCGAACGAAGACAGCGATGGTTGCAACCAGGCTCGCGCCTACCAGCCACCAGATGTGCCAGATGAAGGCGAAGCCGAAGACGGTCAGGAACAGGCCCATGAACAAACCGGTGGAGGTGTTGCTCGGCATGTGGATCGCTTCGTACTTGGCCGCAGGCTTGTAGGCGACACCGGCTTCCTTGGCTTCGTGCCAGGCGTCCAGGCCAACCTTCTCAGGCATGTGGGCGAAGTTGTAGAACGGAGGTGGCGACGAGGTCGACCATTCCAGGGTACGGCCGCCCCATGGGTCGCCGGTGACGTCCAGGTTCTGGTTGCGGTCGCGAACCGATACGTACAGCTGGATCAGCTGGCAGGCGATACCGAACAGGATCAGCACGGCGCCGACGACGGCAACGTACAGGTACGGTTCCCAAGCCGGGTTGTCCGAGTGGTTCAGACGACGGGTCATGCCCATGAAGCCCAGGGCGTACAGCGGCATGAACGCTACGTAGAAGCCGGAGATCCAGAACCAGAAGGCAGCCTTGCCCCACTTCTCGTTCAGGGTGAAACCGAAGGCTTTCGGGAACCAGTAGGCGAAGCCGGCGATGTAGCCGAATACCGCACCACCGATGATCACGTTGTGGAAGTGGGCGATCACGAACAGGCTGTTGTGCAGGACGAAGTCAGCACCTGGAACAGCCAGCAGGACGCCGGTCATGCCACCGATGGAGAAGGTGACCATGAAGCCCAGGGTCCACATGATCGGCGCGGTGAAGCGCAGACGACCTTGGTAGATGGTGAACAGCCAGTTGAACAGCTTCACACCGGTCGGAATGGAGATCAGCATCGTCGCCAGGCCGAAGAAGGTGTTGACGCTGGCGCCGGCACCCATGGTGAAGAAGTGGTGCAGCCAGACCGCGAAGCCGAGAACGGCGATCGCGCCCGATGCGTAGATCATCGAGTGGTGACCGAACAGGCGCTTGCCTGCGAAGGTCGAGGTGACTTCCGAGAACACGCCGAAGGCCGGCAGGATCAGGATGTAGACCTCAGGGTGACCCCATGCCCAGAACAGGTTGACGTACATCATCGGGTTCCCACCAAGCTCGTTGGTGAAGATATGGAAGTCCAGATAACGGTCAACGGTCAGCAGGGCCAGAGCAGCAGTCAGGATCGGGAACGAAGCGACGATCAGCACGTTGGCCCAGGTGCAGGTCCAGGTGAAGATCGGCATGTCCATCAGCTTCATGCCAGGGGCGCGCATCTTCATCACGGTGACGAGGAAGTTCACGCCGGTAAGCGTCGTACCCAAGCCTGAGAGCTGTAGCGCCCAGATGTAGTAGTCGACACCCACGCCAGGGCTGTACTGGATGCCCGCCAGCGGCGGATAGGCAACCCAACCGGTCTTGGCGAATTCGCCAACGCCCAGGGAGATGTTGACCAGCAGCACGCCTGCCAGCAGCAGGTAGAAGCTCAGGGAGTTCAGGAACGGGAAGGCAACGTCACGTGCACCGATCTGCAGAGGAACCGCCAGGTTCATCAGGCCGGTGAAGAACGGCATCGCCATGAAGATGATCATGATCACACCGTGGGCGGTGAAGATCTGGTCATAGTGTTCAGGCGGCAGGTAGCCTTCGGCGCCACCGGTAGCGGCAGCGAGCTGGGTACGCATCATGATGGCGTCGGCGAAGCCGCGCAGCAGCATGACCATCGCGACGATGATGTACATCACCCCGATCTTCTTGTGGTCGACCGTAGTCAGCCACTCGGTCCACAAGTAGGTCCACTTGCGGAAATAGGTGATAGCACCGACGACAGCGATACCACCGAGCGCAATCATGGCAAGCGTCACCATGACTATCGGCTCGTGATAGGGTATCGCCTCCAGACTTAGTTTACCGAACATCTCTTACTCCTCTGCCCCGGCAGCTGGTTGCATACTCGACTCCACACCCTTGGTAGTGGCCAGTTCCTTGCTGCCTACTTCTTCGTGGCTTGGGCGACCGCGGTTCATACCTTCGTACTTGTCGACGATGATCTGGAACTGGTCAGCCGAAGCCTCGCTGTACAGCGTGACTGGGTTGTTTTCGCTAGGTTTGGCCAAGGCTTCGTATTCAGCCTTATCCAGCTTCTTCGGCGACTGCTTGACCTCGGCGACCCACTTCTCGAAGTCAGCCTGGGAGGTTGCAGTAGCCTTGAACTTCATGCCGGTGAAACCGGCGCCGCTGTAGTTGGCGGAGATACCGTCGAACTCACCGTTCTCGTTGGCGATCAGGTGCAGTTTGGTGGTCATGCCGGCCATGGCGTAGATCTGGCCGCCCAGGCCCGGGATGAAGAAGGAGTTCATCACGGCGTCGGAAGTCACGCGGAAGTTGACCGGGGTGTTAGCCGGGAAGACGATCTTGTTGACCGTGGCGATGCCCTGCTCCGGGTAGATGAACAGCCATTTCCAGTCCAGCGCGACCACGTCGATCTGCACCGGCTTCACATCGGAATCCAGTGGACGGTATGGGTCCAGCTTGTGGGTGGACTGGTAGGTGACGTAGCCCAGGGCGATGATGATCAGGATCGGGATGATCCAGACAGCCGCTTCGATCTTGGTCGAGTGCGACCAGTCGGGGGTGTAGGTGGCAGCCTTGTTGGAAGCACGGTACTTCCAGGCGAACGCGATGGTCATGATGATGACCGGGATGACGACCAGCAGCATCAGGCCGGTGGCGATCAGGATCAGGTTCTTTTGCTCAATGCCCACCTGGCCCTTTGGATCGAGCAGGGTCCAGTTGCACCCACTGAGTAAAAGCATGCCTAAAAAGGGCAATATGCCAAACAGTCTGGGGTAACGCTTTTTACTCATCTCACGACCTCTAGATCAGCTTGCTTCAATGCAATTTGTGTTTTGGTCGCCAACACTTCGTCCTGCCAAGCGTCAGCATTTCGGGCTCGAATTCGCTCCTGCCTGTGGTCCGACTGCTGGACCTGGGCGCGAGCGGGTTTACGGTGCTTTGTGGTTCGTAGGCTAACGGCCTGTACTTCAGACCAAGTCCATTTGGTGCGGGAAAACGCGGAGGGGGGTCCGCCCGGTATCGCCGTTGGGCGAAACTTGTCGAAGTCAGCAAAAGAAAGCGCTGCGGCTTCCTCCAATCCTGCGACTCGCAAGCAGTGCCGAACGGAAATTGGGGGCGATTGTAGATAGGTCGCCCCCCCTTGACTATGACTTATTGAGCAACAGTCTTTTACCGAATCGGTAACAATACTGCTCAAAAAATCAACTTCGCGACAGTTTGTCGCACCCCGCTTGATAGCCCTGGAGCCCGCATTCTACAAGGCTTTATCGTTGATCTGGGTCAAGCGGGAGGCGAGGTAAAGATGTTATCTCGCCATGCAACAGAGGGGGCTCGAAGCGGGACTTTTGTCTAAGCCCGCCGACGATTGCGATAGATGCCCAGCGGCACCAGGACCGCGGTGAGGACGAACGCCAGGAGTGCCCATTGCGCCAGGGACAACCCCAGAATTGGCGGATAAGGCGTGGAGCAGAACCCATCGACCTGGAACGCCAGCGGCCACACGTGTGCCAGCGGCAGGTCATCGACGATCGGCTGCAGGGTATCGATACCGCAACTGACCATCGGGTGCGCGAGTATATACACATGGTTGCCGGCCGCAACGATTCCGCCGATTGCGCTGAGCACCACCAGGGCTTCGAAGAAGGTCAGGCTGCGCCGACCGGGCATGGCCGCGGCGATGAAGGCGAATACCGCGATCAACAGCAGCGCGTAGCGTTGCAGAATGCACAGCGGGCATGGTGCCTCGCCGAGCACCACCTGCATGTAGAGCGCGCCGCCGATCAGCGACAGGCAGATCACGCCCAGCAACACCAGGAAGCGCCGTTCGCGGTTCAGGTGCGAGGTTTGTTCGTTCATTACCGGTTCCTTCGATGGATAGTGGCAAGGCGAGGGGCCCATCAGGGCGTTGGCCTGCCTGGCGACAGTCTACACGCGCGCCGAGGCGGTATGCGGTACTGCGCTGGGGCTATCCGGTGACGACTTCTGACCAGACGAAGCGACGTCGGTTCAACGTCGCCCGCCCAAAAGCGGCAGCCCGGATGTCGGACAGGCGAAAGCCCCTCGACACCCGGGAGTGAAGGATACCGTGATTAATGGAAGATTAAAGATGAAATTGCGCCTGCTTATTTCATCTCCTTCTATATAAAAGGAAGGCCAGTAAGGCCCAATCGCTGGCAAGCCAGCCCCCGCACGCACGATGTCACGTTCGTTTCGTCTCGATTACCCACGTTCGGGAGCACCGCGTACGAGAGCTGGCTTGCCAGCGATTGGAAAAACCATGGAGTCCGCTTCGCCGGCAAGCCGGCTCCCACAGGTACGGCGGCGCCTATGAAACAGCGCAGCACAGGTGGGAGCCAACTGTCTTGAGTTGCTTGCACCGGTCCTATCGCTGGCAAGCCAGCTCCTACAGGTACGGCGGTGTCTCTTAAGACAGCGCAGGCCTGGTGGGAGCCGGCTTGCCGGCGATCGGGTCATCGCAGCTATCGGTTCGTTACTCCAACGCGGCCGCCGGCCCGAAGAACTCGTAGCGGCTCTGCTGCTCCGGCACGCCCAGGCCTTTCAGGTGGCGCTTGACCGCCGCCATGAAGCCTTTAGGCCCCAGGAAGTAGGCGTCCACGTCACGCTCGCCCGGCAGCCAGTGACCCAGTTGTTCCTGGCTCAGCAGGCCCACGGCATCGGCTTCGCCGCTGCCGCCCTGCTCGTAGCAGTAGAAGCGTTTGAGCTGCGGGTGACGCGCGGCCAGGCCGTCGATCCAGTCGCGGAAGGCATGCACCGCGCCATTGCGCGCACAATGGATGAAATGCACCGGGCGCTGGGTCTGCAGTGCGGCCTGGAGCATGGCCAGGGTCGGGGTGATACCCACACCGCCACTGATGAGCACCAGCGGTTTGTCGCTGGCGGCCAGGGTGAAATCACCGGATGGCGGGAACAGCTGCAGCGTTTGGCCGACCATCAACTGGTCATGCAGGTAGTTCGATACCTTGCCGCCTTCTTCACGCTTGACGCTGATGCGGTACTGCTCGCCATCGCAAAGGGCCGACAGGGAGTAGTTACGGCGCTGTTCGGTGCCGTCGACGAACAACTGCAGGCCGATGTACTGGCCGGGCTCGGCCTTGAGTACCGGCTTGCCATCCACCGGAGCGAAATAGAACGAGGTGATTTCGCTGCTTTCCTGCTCACGACGCACCAGGCGGAATTCACGGGTACCACGCCAGCCACCGGCGGCCTCTTCCTTCTGCTTATAGAGGTTTTCCTCGGCGCCGATGAGGATGTCGGCCAGTTGCCCATAGGCTGCGCCCCAGGCGTCGATCACTTCCGGCGTAGCGATGTCCTTGCCCAGGACTTCCTCAATGGCGCGCAGCAGGCAGCTGCCGACGATCGGGTAGTGCTCGGGCAGGATCTGCAGGGCAACATGCTTGTTGATGATCTGGCCAACCAGGCCGCCGAGCTGTTCCAGCTGGTCGATGTGGCGGGCGTACATCAGCACGCCGTTGGCCAGAGCACGCGGCTGGTCGCCGCTGGCCTGGTGAGCCTGGTTGAACAGCGGGCGTACCTCGGGGTACTCGCTGAGCATCATCTTGTAGAAGTGAGTGGTCAGGGCTTCGCCGCCGCTTTCGAGCAGCGGAACGGTGGCCTTGATGATTGCACGTTGTTCGGCATTGAGCATTGCAACGACTCCTGAGCCTATGGCTTGAACTTGACTGCCTTGGCTATATCACCAATCGTGCCAACTTTTCCGGCCAATGAATCCGGGGGCTCCATACAAGGGGGAGTCAAAACGACACTGACCGGCGTATAGTCATATCGACCAACAGGAGTCCTTATGACTGCAAAGCCCCTCCTCACCAGCCTGCTGCCGCTGGTCAGCGACCTGTCCCGCGACCTACCCGACCAAGAGCGCTATCGGCGCCTGCTCGAAGCGATGCGCGATCTTCTGCCATGTGACGCCGCCGCGCTGCTGCGCCTGGATGGCGAATGGCTGGTGCCCTTGGCCGTTGATGGCTTGTCGGCCGACACCCTCGGGCGACGCTTCAAGGTCAGCGAACACCCCCGTTTCCAGATCCTGCTCAGCCGCAGCGGGCCAACCCGCTTCGCCAGCGACAGCGAACTGCCCGACCCCTACGACGGCTTGGTCAACGCGCCTCATGCCGACCTGGAAGTGCACGATTGCATGGGTTGTCCCTTGATGGTGGATGAACGGCCCTGGGGTCTGGTGACCCTCGACGCCCTCACCCCCGGGCAGTTCCAGAGCCTGGAGCTGGATGCCCTGCAAGCGTTCGCCAGCCTCGCCGCCGCCACTGTGACCGTGGCCGAACGTATCGAGGACCTGTCGCTGCGCGCCGAGGATGAACACCAGCGCGCCGAGGTCTACCGCCAGGCCAGTGGTCTGGACAAGGAGCTGATCGGCCAGAGCAAGGCGCACAAGCGCCTGCTGGAGGAGATCCGCCTGGTTGGCGGCAGCGACCTGACCGTGCTGATCACCGGCGAAACTGGTGTGGGCAAGGAGCTGGTGGCCCAGGCCCTGCACCGCGCCAGCGCCCGGGCCGACAAACCGCTGATCAGCCTCAACTGCGCAGCCCTGCCCGACACGCTGGTGGAAAGCGAACTGTTCGGCCATGTGCGTGGCGCCTTCACCGGCGCCCATGGCGAACGCCGGGGCAAGTTCGAGCTGGCCAACGGCGGCACGCTGTTCCTCGACGAGGTGGGCGAGCTGCCATTGGCCGTGCAGGCCAAGCTGCTGCGCGTGTTGCAGAGCGGGCAACTGCAGCGCCTGGGTTCGGACCGGGAGCACCGGGTCGACGTGCGCCTGATCGCCGCCACCAACCGCGACCTGGCCGAGGAGGTGCGCAACGGTAAGTACCGCGCCGACTTCTATCATCGCCTGAGCGTCTACCCGCTGCAGGTCCCGCCATTGCGCGAGCGCGGTCGCGACGTGTTGCTGATCGCCGGCTATTTCCTCGAGCAGAACCGCTCGCGCTTGGGCCTGAACAGCTTGCGCCTGAGCACCGACGCCCAGGCCGCCCTGCTGGCCTACGACTGGCCCGGCAATGTACGCGAACTCGAGCACCTGATCGGCCGCTCGGCGCTCAAGGCGCTCGGCCAGCATGCCCAGCGCCCGCGGATCCTGACCCTGGAAGCCAGCGACCTGGACCTGCGCCCTGCCCTGCCGGCCAACGCCGAGCCGACACCGTCGCTCGCCGCACCACAGGCCAGTCTGCCCCAGGGCGGCCTGCGCGAGGCGGTGGACGATTACCAGCGACGCTTGATCGAGGCCTGCCTGGTCAAGCACCAAGACAACTGGGCGTCGGCAGCACGGGAGCTAGGGCTGGACCGGGCCAACCTCAGCCGGCTGGCCAAGCGACTGGGCCTGCGCTGAGCGAAGCGGCCCAATCGCGGGACAAGTCGGACCGCGATGGGGCCATCGACCTAAAGCCTGACCCGAACAGGCCGATAACCCGGCATCCTCCTTTATTCCCGACAGACTCGAAGGTTGCCCATGGCCACGCAAAACGCCCGTGCGGACTCGTTGTCCCTGCTGCTGTTCACCCTGCGCAGCGGCAAGCTGATGGCGATCAACCTGCTCAAGGTCAGCGAAATCATCCCCTGCCCGTCGCTGACCAAGCTGCCGGAGTCGCACCCCCACGTCAAAGGCGTGGCCACCCTGCGTGGCAACCCGCTGTCGGTGATCGACCTGTCCCGCGCCATCGGCGAACAGCCCCTGGCCGACCCGGATGGCGGCTGCCTGATCGTCACCGAGATCAGCCGCTCGCGCCAAGGCCTGCACGTACAGGCGGTGAGCCGCATCGTGCACTGCCTGAGCACCGACATAAAACCACCGCCCTACGGCTCCGGCCCCCGTTCGTTCATCACCGGCGTCACCCGCGTGGACAACACCTTGGTCCAGGTACTGGACATCGAAAAGGTCATCCATGCCATTGCCCCGCCAGAACCCGAGCCCCATCCGGGCGAGCTCAGCGAAGAAGATGCCAGCCTCTTGGCCGCCGCCAACATCCTGGTGGTGGACGACAGCCAGGTCGCGCTGCAGCAATCGGTCCATACCCTGCGCAACCTGGGCATCGAATGCCATACCGCGCGCAGCGCCAAGGATGCGATCAACGTGCTGCTGGAGCTACAAGGCACCGAGCGGGAGATCAATATCATCGTCTCGGATATCGAGATGTCCGAGATGGACGGCTACGCCTTCACCCGTACCCTGCGTGAAAGCCCGGACTTCCAGCACCTCTACGTGCTGCTGCACACTTCGCTGGACAGCACCATGAGCGCCGAGAAGGCCAAGCTGGCCGGAGCCAATGCCATCCTCACCAAGTTCTCCTCGCCAGAGTTGACCGACTGCCTGGTGGTGGCGGCGCGCACGGTGGTGTTTGCCGAGCACTGAGATCCCAGGTAACCAACACCTGGGCTTGCAGGCAGGGTGTGCTCGGGCATAATTCGCGCAGCTTCCTTCGTCAGCGAGTGGCCACAACCCCGTGACCGAAAACATCCGTTTCGCCTGCACCGGTTGCGGTAAGTGCTGCACCGGCCACCATGTTCCGCTGACCCTGGGCGAAGCCCGCCAGTGGGCGGCCAGCGGCGGCCAGGTGGTGGTGCTGATCGAAGGCTTCGTCGTTGACGGCCCAGGCCTGCCCGCCGAGCAGCGCGACCATGTGCTGCGCCGTTCCTGCCCGGTGGCCTGCGGCGAAGCCGAGCTGCGCGTCTCGGTGACCTTCGCCGCGTTCAACCCCGGCCGCTGTCGCAACCTGGACGACAACGACCTGTGCACCATCTATGAAACCCGCCCGCTGGTGTGCCGTATCTACCCGGCGGAGATCAACCCGCACTTGCCACTGCGCCCGGAGAACAAGGACTGCCCACCCGAGGCCTGGCAACAAGGCCCCGAATTGATCCATGGCCGGATACCGGTGGACCCGCAGTTGGCGGCGCTGATCGAGGCCTCGCGCCAGGCCGACCGCGACGACATCGCGGCCAAGGTCGCCATCTGCCAGGCCCTGGGCATGACCACCAGCGCCCTCAAGGGCAACGGGTTCACTGCCTACCTGCCGGCGATGGAGCCATTCGCCCAGGCCCTGGCACAGGTGCCGGACGACAACCATGCGCCCTGGACGCTTCATGTCGAGGCCCCTGCCCTTGCTCAGGAGCTGGCCAGCCATGGGTTGCTGACCACCGCCGAGACGCCGGTGTACTACGCCTTCATCGGCTTCTGACGACACCCCTGCCAAGCCCTCAACTACGCGGGTTTGCGGTGAGATCCGGCTATTTTCCGACTTGATCATTACTTTTTGCGCAACAGTGCTTATCCAACTCAAGCCTGTTTCCGCGCCTGTGTTAGGACTAACTTACGCCTGTCCCAATTAACACTTGCCTTGCAAGAAGGTTGTTTCAAATGTCCAACAGTATGGGTATTGCCAGCGTTTTCGTCCTGTCGTCCCTGTTGCTGTCGCCCCTGGCCATGGCTGAAGAATCGCCGGCCTTCGTAGCCCGTAACGCCGAACTTTCCGCTGTTCACCAAGACGCCCGCGACGCCTATGCCGCTCAGCAAGCAGACGCGGCAAAAGACGTGCAGCAGACTGCCTCCAAGGTCGTTACCGATGATCAGAGCGAAAGTTGATCGACGACTTTCATAGCGCCTGTTTTTCCCTCGGCTAGCCCGTGGGCGCCTTGTGCGTCGATATGTTAGCCTTTTAAAGCCGCTGCCGATCAGCGGCTTTTTTTATGTGCCCGAATTATCAGCCACGCTGTTACGTATCCCATAAAGAAACTTGCAAAACCCGAAAACAACAACGCCTCACCGCCAGACCAAAGGAGCTCGTACCGGTGTCTTCCGCGTTTCGCTTTACCCCGTTGTTCGTTGCACTCGCCGCAACGATGCCTGTCGCCGCACACGGCGATGAAGCCAAGGCTGATGGCTTCATCGAAGGCGCAACCCTGAACCTGCATTTTCGCAATGCCTACTTCAACCGCAACAACCTCAACCCAGGCGTGCGTGATCTGCGCGAATGGGGCCAGGGTGCCGTCGCGCGCTTCGAGTCCGGTTACACGCCGGGCGTGGTCGGCTTCGGCCTCGATGCCCACGGCATCCTGGGCCTGAAGCTCGACGGCGGTGGCGGCCATGCCGGTACCAGCATCCTGCCCGAGCACTTCAAGGACAACGGTGAGCTGGGCGCAGCCCCACATGCCTTCTCCACCGCAGGCGCGGCGGTCAAGTTCAAGGCCTTCGACACCGAGCTCAAGGCCGGTGACCTGTTCCTCACCAACCCAGTGATCGCCGGCGGGGAAACCCGCATGCTGCCGCAGACCTTCCGCGGCGTGAGCTTGACCAACACCAGCATCGACGGCCTGCTGCTCGAAGGCGGCCAGGTCAGCTTCACCAAGCCCTACAACCAGAGCGGCCACCGCCGCATCGACACCTACTACGGGCAACTGGCGGACGGCACCAAGAGCGACCACCTGAGCTGGGCCGGCCTGTCCTGGAGCGGTACAGAGAACATCACCACCAACTTGTACGCCGCTGAACTGAAGGACATCTGGAACCAGTACTACTTCGATTTCGACTACACCTATGTGGTCAACGACCTGGTCAGCCTCAACCCCGGCCTGCACTTCTACCACACCCAGGACACCGGCCAGGCGCTGCTGGGCACGATCGACAACAACACCTACAGCCTGCACTTCACCGTCAATGCTGGCTACCACAGCATCACTGCCGCCTACCAGCGCGTGAACGGCAACACGCCGTTCGACTACATCAACCTGGGCGACAGCGTGTACCTCGACAACTCGCGCATGTACTCGGACTTCAACGCCCCCAACGAGCGTTCCTGGAAGCTGCAGTACGACTATGACTTCACAGGCATCGGCATCCCCGGCCTGAGCACCTCGGTTTCCTATTCGCGCGGCGAAGCCGACCTGACCAAGGCGGCCCAGAGCGACTACTACGGGTACTACAACGCCGATGGCAAGAACGCCATGCACTGGGAACGCGACCTGGACATCAAGTACGTGTTCCAGGAAGGCAACCTCAAGGACCTGTCGGTGCTGCTGCGCTACGCCAGCCACCGCGGCAGCCAGGGCTACGCCGATATCGACGACAACAGCGACAACGATGAAGTGCGGGTGATCGTCGACTACCCCTTGAACATCTTCTGACCTCAAGGCCCGGCGAGGGGCTGCGCCTTGTGGGAGCAACTATCTAGAGCTACTTGCCCAGGCCCTATCGCTGGCAAGCCAGCTCCCACATCTGGAAGCCGCGCAGTACCTGTGGGAGATAACCCATCCCTCCCGGGCTGCGCTGTCGCGCAAAGAACAAGCGGCTAGCGCTGGTCCCCCTGTGGGAGCCGGCTTGCCGGCGATGGGCTGCGCAGCAGCCCCAGCTGCAGCCGACAAGGCTCAATTGGACTGGCATTCGGCCAGGGCTCCATGTTTTCCGTCGACCGAATCTTGTTCGCCCCTGCGGGCTTCCCTAGAATACTGCCGCCGCGTAATGGCCCCGCCCGTGCAGTAGCGAGCATGCCCACCCGATCATCGCGTTCTTCCCTGTACAGGTCGCACCCCGAACTGATCCTCAACCTGGGCAGTTGCCTCGCCGTGCTCGCCATCGTAGCCATCGTCAGCTACCTACTGGCCCGCGAGCGCGACAGCGTCGAGCAGTCGGCCATACGTTCTTCGGGCAATATCGTCCAACTCATCGAAAGCGATATCCTGCGCAACGTCGAACTCTATGACCAGTCCCTGCACGGGCTGATCTGGGCGGTGAAACATCCCGAATTGCTAAACACATCGCCAGAGCTGCGCCAGCAGATCCTCTTCAACCAGACCTTCGCCGCCCCGGTGCGTGGGGATATCCTCTGGCTCGGCGCCCACGGCGATGTGCTGGGCGACTCGCTGCATACGCGGCCACGCCAGGCCAATTTCGCCGATACCATCGCCTTCCAGGCCCACCGCGACCGACCGGACCTTGGCCTGTTCATCAGCCCGCCGTTCAAGGCCCGTCTGGGCGAGCTGGACTGGTGCATCAGCTTCAGCCGCCGCATCTCAGGCCCCAATGGCGAATTCGCCGGCGTCGCCGCCGGCGCCCTGCGCCTGGACTATTTCACCGAGCTGTTCGAGCGCTTGGACATCGGCAAGGACAGCAGCATCAACCTGCTCAACACCGACGGCCAGTTGCTAGCCAGGCAACCTTCACGCCCGCAAGACCCAATGATCGGCAGCGACTACAGCGAGCGGCCCAACTTCCAGCGCATCCTCAACGAGCGCAGCGGCAGTTTCACCGCCAGGTCCGAGCACACCGGGGTGCAGCGCATCTATACCTTCGCCCGGGTCGCTGACCTGCCGCTGATCGTGCTGGTGGTGGATGCTTCCGATGAGGTGTTCCAGTCCTGGCGTCGCACCGCGACCCTGGTGGGCGTCGCCACTGGCATGCTGTGCATCGGTATTCTTTGGCTGACCTTGTTGCTGGGCCGCGAATTGCGCCGCCGCCAAGAGGCCGAGCGAGGCCTGGCGGCCCTTGCAGCCACCGATAGCCTCACCGGGCTCGCCAACCGCCGCCGGCTGGACCAGGTGCTGCGCCAGGAGTGGGCCCGCGCCCAGCGCAACCGCCAGCCGCTGGCCATCCTCATGGTGGATGTGGATCATTTCAAATCCTTCAACCAGCGCCACGGCCATGCTGGCGGCGACCATGCCCTGCGCGAGGTCGCCAAGACGATAGAGCGCTGCATCCGCCGCCCGGCGGACCTGGCTGCGCGCTATGGAGGGGAAGAGTTCCAGGTGGTATTGCCCGACACCGATCTACCCGGTGCCAGGCTGCTGGCCGAACGCATACGCGACAGTGTGCAGGCGCTGCCACCGTTCGGCGACGACGAGCGGTCGGTGACCGTGAGCATCGGCATCAGCCTGCATACGCCAGGCACCCAGCAAGACCTCACGGGCTTGCTGGGCTCGGCGGACGAGGCGCTCTACCGGGCCAAAGCCAACGGCCGCAACCGCGTGGAAGGCCCCACGGGTTAGGAACGTGCCCGCGCGGCGTCGCGCAGTGCTTTTACCTGGTCATGGTTGCGCTGCACGCCTTGCAGCTGTTTTTCCACCAGGGCATAGGTCTCGTCGCTGGCGGTGCGGCCAAGCTTGACCAGCTTCTCGCGCGCGTCCTTGTAGGCTTTCAGGGCAAAGTCCTCACCGCGCTCGACCTCGTTGAGCACCGCTTCCTCGCTCTTGCCGGTCAGCATCGACTTGAAATTGACCCAGCCCCGATGCAGGTCGCCGCTCAGGCTGGTGGAGGTTTCCGGGTCGCCGCCCAGGCGTCGCACTTCGCCTTGCAGCTCGGCGGCGGCACTGGCGCACTCGCCAGCGCGTTGGACGAAGAACGCCTTGAGCTCAGTGTTCTTCACATCTTCGGCCGACTCCTTGAAGCCTTTTTCGCCGTCTTTGCTGTACTCGATCAGGTCGTTGAGTACGTCGATCACGTCTTTGTTTGGATGACTCATGGCGCGAACTCCTTGGCAGGTGATAGTCCCTTGTAGAGGAGCAGGCATCGTGCCAAGCCAGGCAGAGAATATAATTCCCATTAAAAACAATAAGTTACAGCCAAAAGGCGCAACCGTTGACGAGGCGTTCTGCATGATTGCCGCTTGGGCGTTCGTGCACTTTGCAGTATGGTCGGCGCTTTGCACTGCCAGGCCGTCCAATGAAACCCGAATCCCTGCAACTGCTGGTTACCCGCACCATGCCCTTCGGCAAGTACCAGGGGCGCCTGATCGCCGACCTGCCGGGCGACTACCTGGCATGGTTCGCTCGCAAAGGCTTCCCGGCCGGGGAGCTGGGTGGGTTGCTGGCCCTGATGCACGAGATCGATCACAACGGGCTGGGGGAGTTGCTGGTGCCGTTGCGGCACAAACAGCCGCGCCAGCCTTGAAGCAGCTATCGCCGGCAAGCTGGCTCCGACAAGGTTACCGCTGCTCTTGAGCGCAGCGCAGAACCTGTAGGAGCCGGCTTGCCGGCGATTGGACCATAGACGCGAGCAGGGCCTCAGCCTTTCACCGGCGCCACCGCCAGCTCCACCCGCTCACCCTTCTTGATCACCGCATACACCACCGCCGTCAGCACGCTCCCGGCCAGGATCGCCACCAGGTACAGCAGCGCGTGGTTGATCGCATTGGGAATCAGCAACACGAACAAACCGCCATGGGGCGCCATCAGCTTGCAGCCAAAGTACATCGACAAGGCGCCGGTCAGCGCGCCACCAGCGATGCTCGCCGGGATCACCCGCAGCGGGTCCTTGGCCGCGAAGGGAATTGCGCCCTCGGAAATGAAGCACAGCCCCAGCGCCAACGCCGCCTTGCCCGCCTCGCGCTCGCTCTGGGCGAACTTGCGCCGGGCCAGGAAGCTGGCCATGCCCAGGCCGATCGGCGGCACCATGCCGGCAGCCATGGTCGCCGCCATCGGCGCGTAGCTCGACGATGCCAGCAACCCCACCGAAAACGCATAAGCCGCCTTGTTGATCGGCCCGCCCAGGTCGACACACATCATCCCGCCCAACAGCAGCCCAAGCAGGACGGCGTTGGTCGTGCCCATGCTGTCGAGAAAGTGCGTCAGGCCTTCGAGCATCGCCGCCACAGGTTGGCCGACCACATAGATCATCACCAGGCCCGTGAACAGGCTGGCGAGCAATGGAATGATCAGAATCGGCTTGAGCGCGTCGAGGCTGCTCGGCAGGCGCGCCCAGCGGCTGATGGCCTTGGCGCTGTAACCCGCCAGGAACCCTGCGACGATGCCGCCGATGAAGCCCGCACCAAGGGTACTGGCCAGCAGGCCGCCGATCATGCCGGGGGCAAGCCCGGGCCGGTCGGCGATGGACCAGGCGATATAGCCGGCAAGCAACGGCACCATCAGATTGAAAGCCGCCTCGCCGCCGATCTGCATCAACGCCGCCGGCAAGGTGCCGGGCTCCTTGTAGGCCTCGATGCCGAAGACGAACGACAAGGCGATCAGCAGGCCACCGGCCACCACCATAGGCAACATGAACGAGACGCCGGTGAGCAAGTGTTTGTAGACGCCGGTCTTCTCGCCCTTTTTCACGGCCTCGCCGGACGTCTCGCCCGTCGCCTCCACCTTGCCCTGGGCCAAGGCCTTGTCGAGGGTGGCGCGGGCCTGCTTGAGGGCGATGCCGGTGCCGCAGCGGTAGATGCGCTTGCCGGCGAAGCGCGCGGTCGGCACCTCGATGTCGGCGGCCAGCAGCACCACGTCGGCCTCGGCGATGGCCTCGGCGGGCAGAGGATTACGCGCCCCCACCGAGCCCTGGGTTTCCACGGTGAGCTGGTAGCCCAGCTCCTTGGCCGCCTGCTGCAACGCCTCGGCTGCCATGAATGTATGAGCCACCCCCGTGGGACAAGCCGTGACCGCGACGAGCCTGGGCACGGCAGCAGCCGGCAGCGCCTGCTCGGCGTCCACCGGCCGCAGCACCTGGGCTTTGGCTGCGGCCTCGTCGAGGAAGCTGCCACGGTCTGCCAAGGCCTGGGCAGGCGTGCTCTGGTAGACGCGCTTGCCGACGAAGCGGGCAAGGTCCACAGCACCGGTACTGACCACCAGCACCCAGTCGGCCTCGGCGATCTGCGCCGGGCTCAGGCAGCGCTCGGGATGCTCGGCATCCTGCACCTCCACGCTGGTGCTCCAGCCCCGTTGCTGGGCCGCCGCCGACAGCAGGCGCGCGCTCAGCACGCTGGACACCTGGCCGTTGGGGCAGGCGGTGATGATGGCGATGTTCATCGGCAACCCTCTTGTTGTTCTGTCAGTTGCACGGCGCTTTCCAGGCGCGCCAGCTGTTCCCGATCGCGAATACCGAAGCCGACCTGGCTCACCGCCTGCGCGGCGATGGCCGTGGCGCGGCGCAGTGTCTGCCCGGCCGGCTCACCCTGCAGCAGCCCATGGACCATGCCGGCGACCAGCGAATCGCCAGCACCGACCGTGCTGGCCACCCGCACCTTGGGCGGTTGCCCGTGCAAGGCCAGGTCCTGGGCGAACCAGCTGACGCCCTGCTCGCCCTGGGACACCACCACATGCTCGATGCCCGACGCCAACAGGCGCTGGGCAGCCGCACGCTGGTCGGCCGGGCTGTGCATGGCGGCACCGAGCGCCTCGCCCAATTCCTCGGTGTTGGGCTTGACCAGCCAAGGCTGGGCCTGGAGGCCTACGCGCAATGCTTCGCCGCTGGTGTCCAGGGCAACCTTCAGGCCTAGCCCCTTGAGCATCTGTAACAGGGCCTGGAACCACTGCGCATCGACGCCTCTTGGCAGGCTGCCGGCCACCACCACCGCATCGTGCTCTGCCGCCACCTGTTCAAGGCGCCGCATCAGGGCGAGCTGGGCGGCCTCGTCGACCTCAGGCCCCTGGCCGTTGATGTCGGTGACGCGGCCATCGGCCTCGACCAGCTTGATGTTGTTGCGGGTCTCGCCAGGCACCCGCACAAAACAGTCGACAAAACCGCGCCAGGCGATGAGTTCTTCGAACGGCGCCAGGTTGTCGCGGCCGAGAAAACCACCCACGGTCACGCGATGGCCCAGGTCAGCCAGCACCTGCGCCACGTTCAGGCCTTTGCCGGCGGCATGGCTGTGCTGGGCCTGGCTACGGTTGACCTGCCCCGGGTGCAGGGCCTGCAGGCTGACGGTGATGTCCAGCGCCGGGTTGAGGGTGAGGGTGAGGATCTTGGCCATTCAGTAACGCTCCACCAGCGCCCGTACCGCAGCGGCGCTGTCCTGTTGCAGGGCCTCGCGCGCCAGGGCGCGGGCCGTCTGGTGATCGGCCTGGCGAACCAGTGCCTTGACTTCGGCGATGCTGCGGGCGGCGACGCTAAGCTCATCCACGTCCAGGCCGAGCAGCACCGCGACCGCCTGCGGGTCGGCCGCCAGCTCACCGCACACGCCTACCCACTTGCCCTGGGCATGGGCGGCGCGCACGGTCATGTCGATCAGTTGCAGCACGGCCGGGTGGAGGCCGTCGGCCTGTGCCGAGAGGCTTGGGTGGCCACGGTCGATGGCGAGGGTGTATTGAGTCAGATCGTTGGTGCCGATACTGAAGAAGTCCACCTCACGGGCCAGCTGTGGTGCCAGCAAGGCAGCCGATGGCACCTCGACCATGATGCCGACCTGCAGGTCGGCGACCGGGATTTCCTCGCGCAGGCGATCGACCATGGCCTTGGCCTCGCGCCATTCGTGCACTTGGCCGACCATCGGGAACATGATACGCAACGGGCGATCATCCGCGGCGCGCAACAAGGCGCGCAGCTGGTCTTCCATCACCTGTGGGCGCTGCAGGGTCAGGCGCACGCCACGCACGCCGAGGAAGGGGTTTTCCTCGGCGGCGATCGGCCAGTAGGGCAAGGGCTTGTCGCCGCCCACATCGAGAGTACGCACCACCAGCGGGCGCCCGGCCAGGCCATCGAGCACGCGGCGGTATTCGGCTTCCTGGGTGGCCACATCCGGTGCCTGGGGGTGGGCCATGAAGATCAGTTCGGTACGCAGCAGGCCTACGCCTTCGGCGCCCTGCTCCACCACCTTCTCGATGCCGGTGCTCTGGCCGATGTTCGCGCACACCTCCATGGCGCGGCCATCGCGGCTCACCGCGGGTTCGTGGCGCTTGGCCCAGGCGGCCTGCAGGCGTTGCTCGCGCAGGTCGCGTTCGGCCAGGGCACGTTGCAGTTCGTCGGCAGGCGGCGCCACGCTGACCCGGCCACGCTGGCCATCGAGCAGCAACGGCGTACCGGGCTCTAGCAGCAGGATCGCAGCCCCTGCACCAACCACCGCCGGGATGCCCAGAGCACGGGCGACGATGGCGCTGTGGGCGGTGGCACCACCCTGTGCGGTGACGATGCCGGCGACGCGCGCCGGGTCCAGGCGAGCCACGTCGGATGGACCGACCTCGGCCATTACCAGCACATAAGGCTGCTGGGGTTCCGCTACTGCCTGGACCCCGCACAATTGCGCCAGCACGCGCCGGCCGATGTCGCGCAGGTCGGCGGCACGCTCGGCCAGCAGCGCGTCGTGCAGCGCCTCCTGCTGGCGCGCGGCGCTGTCGATGACGGTCATCCAGGCGGCTGCGGCGCTTTCACCCTGCGCCAGCCGCTGCTCGACCTCATCGCCCAGGCCCGGGTCGGCGAGCATTTCCTGGTGGGTGACGAAAATCTCGCCGATAGCCTTGTCGCTGCGTTGCACCAAGGCTTGCAGTTCGGCGTTCACCGTCTCCAGGGCCTGGCGCAGCTTCTGACGCTCCTGGGCGGGCGACTCGCCGCGCAGGGGGTAATCGATCTCACGCTCGACATGGACATGGGCCGGGCCACTGGCGATGCCCGGCGCGGCACCGATACCCTGGACCAGGCTGCCGGCGGCAGGTGCCTGCAACACTTCGACAGCAACGGGCGTAGCCAGCACCACCTGCTCGGGCAGCGGCTCCACGTCTTCGCCCAAGCCTTGTTCGATGGCGGCAAGCAACACCGGCAACGCATCGCTCGCGATGTTCGGTTCGGCGATCAGTTCAAGCGTCTGGCCACGCCGGGCACCGAGGCTCAGCAGCTTGCTCAGGCTCTTGACCGATACCGCCGGCTGGCCGCTGTCGAGCAGGCGCACACGGATCTCGCCCTCGAAGCCCTTGGCCAGTTGCGCCAGCACCTTGGCCGGGCGGGCATGCAAGCCGTGGGGGTTGGCCAGGACGATGCGCGCACAGGGCCAATCGCTCGGCGCCTCACCGCCCAGCACCTCGAGCACGTCGCGGCTGTTGGTGGCCTGGTAGAGCATCTGCCCACGGCCTTCGATCAGCACCTCGCACAGGCGCTCGAGCAACGCCTGGTGGGCAACGCCCAGGCTGGCCAGGCAGAACAGGCCATTGAGCGGCTGGTCGCGATAGCGCAGCGGCTGCTGCGGCGTGACGAAAGCCAGACCCGGCTGGCGCACCTGGCGTTCGCTGTGCAGCCACCACAGGCCTTCGCCCAAGGGCAGCGGCTCGGCCTGCTGCAGCACGCTGGCAAAGCCTGCCTCGACGCACCCGGCGCGCTGCAACAGGCGTGCGCCACGCCAGGCCAGTTCATCGAAATCTTCAGCCGCCAGGTTCAGGCCCACCAGCTGCGCATCGAGCGCCAGCGCCTGGGGCGCGCCTTGCAGCAGCTTGAGCAGGGCCTCGGCGGAACTGGCGCGGCGCAAGGCCTCGGCCAGGTCGGTCTCGCCCAGGGCACGGGTCAGCAATTGCAACAGGCGCAGGTGTTCGTCGGAGCGGGCCGCGATGCCGATGGCCAGGTAGACGACCTGGCCATCGCCCCATTCGACCCCCTCGGGAAACTGCAGCAGGCGCACGCCGGTGGCGAACACCTGGTCACGGGTCTGCGGGGTGCCGTGGGGAATGGCGATACCCTGGCCGAGGAAGGTCGAGCCTTGCGCCTCGCGAGCCTCGAGCCCTTGCAGGTAACCTTCGGCGACCAGTCCATCAGCGACCAGCCGATCGGCCAGCAGACGCAGCGCCTGGGCCTTGTCGGCGGCCACCTGGCCCATGGCGATCTGCTCCTGAGCGAGCTCCAGCATGACCTTCTCCTTTTGCAGCCCCGGGGTCGGGTACTGAGGTATTGTTGTGAAATTCACGAAAAGGGCCAGTGCAACGACCTTGCGCGGGTGGCAAGCCGCGGCAGGTAAATCACCTGCTGAATCGTTTAACCTGACCAGGAGGCCACGTTACTCGATAATCTTGCGACGAAAAAGCCCCATCCTGTCGGACAATTGCGACAATGGTCGCCTGCGCACGGCCTGGCCCTTGAGTCACAGTACCCGGTCAAGTCCGCAGCAGCCCCGGTAATAACAAGGAAAATTCGGTGAAACTCAGCGATATCGCCCGTCTGGCCGGTGTGTCCGTGACCACCGCCAGCTACGTCATCAATGGCAAGGCCGAACAGCAGCGCATCAGCAACAGCACGGTCGAGCGCGTGCGCGCGGTGGTCGAAGCCCACGGCTTCACACCCAACCCGCAGGCTGCCGGCCTGCGCAGCCGGCACACCCGGACCCTGGGCTTCATTCTCCCGGATCTGGAAAACCCCAGCTATGCCCGCATTGCCAAGCAGCTCGAGCAGGGCGCCCGCGCCCGTGGCTACCAGTTGCTGATCGCCAGCAGCGATGACCAGCCGGACAGCGAACGGCAGTTGCAGCAATTGTTCCGCGCGCGCCGCTGCGATGCGTTGTTCGTCGCCAGCTGCCTGCCGCCGGACGACGACAGCTACCGCGAATTGCAGGACAAGGGCCTGCCGGTGATCGCCATCGACCGGCGCATGGACCCAGCGCACTTCTGCTCGGTGATCAGCGACGACCGCGATGCCAGCCGCCAACTGGCCCAGAGCCTGCTGGACACCCACCCTCGCACCATCGCCCTGATTGGCGCCCGCCCGGAGCTGTCGGTCAGCCAGGCCCGCGCTGGCGGTTTCGACGAAGCGCTGCAACCGTTTAGTGGCCAGGTACGCCGCTACCAGGGCGAGGCCTTCAGCCGTGAATGCGGCCAACGCCTAATGCTGCAATTGATCGAGGACTTCGGCGGCCTGCCCGATGCCCTGGTCACCACGTCCTACGTGCTGCTGCAAGGCGTGTTCGACACCCTGCAGGCACGCCCGGCCGATTCGCGCCAACTGCAGCTGGGTACCTTCGGTGACAACCAGCTGCTGGACTTCCTGCCGCTGCCGGTCAACGCCATGGCCCAGCAGCACGGACTGATCGCCGCCACCGCCTTGGAGCTCGCCCTGGCCGCCATCGAGGACAAACGCTACGAGCCCGGTGTGCATGCCGTGGCACGTACCTTCAAGCAACGCATCAGCGCAGGCTGACCATGCGCCTGATCGACACCCATACCCACCTGGACTTTCCCGACTTCGATGCCGACCGCCAGCGCCTGCTGGCCAACGCGCAGGCCCTCGGCGTAGAGCGCATGGTGGTGCTGGCTGTGTACGAAGGCAACTGGCAACGTGTGTGGGACTTGGCTTGCAGCACGCCCAACCTGCATGCCGCGCTCGGGCTGCACCCGGTGTACCTCGACCAGCACCGCCCCGAGCACCTGGCCCAGCTGCGCGACTGGCTAGAGCGCCTGCACGGCGACCCGCGCCTGTGTGCGGTGGGCGAGTTCGGCCTGGACTTCTACCTGCCAGAACTGGACAAGGGCCGTCAGCAAGCGCTGTTCGAAGCGCAGTTGCAACTGGCCTGCGACTTCGCCCTGCCCGCCCTGCTGCATGTACGCCGCAGCCACGCTCAGGTGATCGCCACCCTCAAGCGCTACCGACCCGCCCGCGCCGGGATCATCCATGCCTTCGCCGGCAGCTACGAGGAGGCCCGCGAGTACATCAGGCTGGGCTTCAAGCTGGGCCTGGGCGGTGCCGCCACCTGGCCCCAGGCACTGCGCCTGCGCAAGACCTTACCGCGGTTGCCGCTGGAAAGCGTGGTGCTGGAGACCGATGCGCCGGACATGGCGCCGGCGATGTTCCCCGGCGTGCGCAACAGCCCGGAGCACCTGCCGCAGATCGCCGGCGCACTGGCCGAGGTGATGGGCATCGAGGCCGAACGGTTGGCGCACGTCAGCAGCCGCAATGCCTGTGAGGTATTTGGCTGGTAGCACCGGCCCAATCGCGGGACGAGCCCGTTCCCACAAAGGTCCTGCAAAATCAAATTGTTATGCGCTGCTCTATGAGAGAGCGGGCTGGCCCCGCGATCGGGCCGTCCACTGCCTAGATACGAAACGCCCCGATCAGCCGCTTGAGCTCCAGCACCTGGGTCGACAGGCTCCGGCTGGCATCCTCGGCTTGGTTGGCCCCTTGGGTCGTGTCCTGGGCGGCGCGGTTGATCGCCACGATGTTCTGGTCGATGTCGTGGGCCACCGCGGTCTGCTGCTCGACAGCGGCGGCGATCTGCTGGTTCTGCTCGACGATGCCACCCACCGCCCCGAGAATGTTGCCTAGCGCCTGCTGCACTTGGCGCGCCTCGCCCACCGTACCAGCTGCCATCTGGTGACTGCTGCCCATCGCCCTGACTGCCGCGCCCACTCCTTCCTGCAGGCGCTGGATCATCTGGGCGATCTCTTCGGTGGAGTCCTGGGTGCGCCTGGCCAGGGTCCGCACCTCGTCGGCGACCACGGCGAACCCCCTGCCCTGCTCGCCGGCCCGGGCGGCCTCGATGGCAGCGTTCAGGGCCAGCAGGTTGGTCTGCTCGGCAATGCTGCGGATCACTTCCAGCACCCGGCCGATGGCCTGGCTGTCGCCGGCCAGCTGGTTGACCGCAGCCACCGTCTGGTCGATCTCGCCGGCCAGGCGGGCGATGCTGCCCTGCTGGCTTTCCACCAGGCCTCGGCCCGTGGCGCTTTCGCGGTTGACCTGTTGCGCGCCTTCGGCGGCCAGGGCCGCGCTGCGTGCGACTTCCTGGGACGTGGCACTCATCTGGTTCATGGCCGCAGCCACCTGCTCGATCTGCTCGCGCTGGCCGCCGATGGCCTGGTTGCTGCGCACCGACACCGCCAACACCTGATCGGCCTGCTCCTCGACCAGGCCGACCGTGCGGCTGACCTGGCCGATCAGCTCGCGGATGCGTTGTACGGTCTGGTTGAACCCCTGGCCCAGTTCACCCAGCTCGTCCTGGCTGCGGGCGCGGAAACTGACGGTCATGTCTCCGGCGGCAACCTTGTCCATGGCCGAGCCGAGGTTGCCCAACGTCTCGCGAATGGAGACGTAAAAGGCTCCGGCAAGGTAGATGATCAGGGCGAACACCACGGCCAGCGCAGCGACCAGGGCGACCATGCGCAACCGGTGCTCCTCCAGGCGCGCCTGCAACTGCACCTGCAAGTGGGCGAGAATGGCGTCGTTGAGCCGGTAGGTCTGCGCCATCAGGCCGCTGACCTGCTGGTAGAACCCTGCCCAGGGCGCCTCCAGGGTCTCGGCCATCACCACTTGGTCTTCGAACAGGCCGGCCGCCTGCTTGATGGTCGCCTGGCTGGCCTGGGCCAGCTCGGCCAGGCCGGCCTTGGCCAACGGGTCGGCGGCCAAGGCTTCGTCCAGTCGAATGCCGTAGTCGGCGGCCAGCCGCTCCAGGCGTTGCAGCAAATCTTCGAAACGGGCGCTGCCGGAGGAGTCGATGAAGCCACGGCCCAGGGCCGTGGCCCCCATCGCCCGCCCTTCGCCCAGCGCCTGGGTCACCTGGCCCGTGGCCGTACCCAGCACCTCGCTGAAATGGCGCACCGACGCCTGGCTGTCCTGGTCCAGGCCCACGTGGCTGGCCACCTGCTTGACCAGCACCTGAGCCTGCACCAGCAGTTTGTCCACCAGGGCCGCCTTGCTTTGCAGGGAGGACTCGTTGCGGGCCCGATCGAGCAGTTCGCCCACCTCGTCGCGCCGGGCCCGCAGTTGCGGGTCGTCGAACTGCAGGGCCTGCAGCTTCGCTGCGACCTGCTCCTGGCTCTGGCCGATGCGTTGCTCCAGGTCGCCGGCCTGCCCCGATTGACCGAGCATGACGTTGACCTGCAAGAGGTTGCCCAGGGTTTCCAGCTCCCCGCGCAAGGCCAGGGCGCCCGTCAGAGGGGCCAGGCCCTGGAGCTCGACGCGAGTGGTATGGAATTGCTCATAGACGCCGCGCACCAGGTAGAAGCTGGTGACCAGCATCGGCACGAAGAACAGGGCGCTGATCAGGCTGAACTTCAAGCCGAAGCTCAGCCGGTCCATCAGGGCGATGGCCGGATAGAGCAAACGCTGCATGCGCATCTCCTTGGATTCTTTTTATTCTTTGAGGTAGCACAAGGCCATTAACGGCCAGGCGACCTGTATAGCGCAGAACGAATCCAAGGTTTGTAATTTTCTGTAGGCGCGGCCTTGTGCCTCGAAAGGGCTGCAAAGCAGCCCCTAACCCCGCACGCCCAGTCAGACCAACACGGTCCACAGCGCAAAAAACGCGTACCACAGCACCGCACAACGCAGCAGTAGCTCCCAGAGGCTGTCCAACCGCCCCAGCCCGCGCTGGTTGTCTTCTTCCTCGGGCACCGTGTCGGCCACCCGCCCGACCCGCGCCACCAGGTGCCCGGCACTGATGTGCCAGTTGAGCAACTCGTGCAACATGACCCGCACCACCGCGACGAAGTTACCGACCAGGGCGAAGCTCAACGCCAGCACCCGCACCGGCACCCAGTCCATGGCATGACGCAGTTGCTCGGCCCGTTCCTTGAGCGCCGGTTGCCGGCTGTTGCCCGCGCACAGAGCCAGCAGGCGATAGGCCAGGGCCGCACCCGGCCCCAGCAGGAAATACCAGAAGATCACCGCGAAAAAGCTCTGGTACGCCTGCCACAGCAAATGGCCCTGCACCCGGATCAACAAGCTTTGCGCATCGTCGGCGGCCAACCCCAGGTCTCGCTCGGCCACGTGCAACGCGGCCTGGTCATCGCCCCGGCGCCAGGCATCGCGGAACGGCCCCAGGGCCGCCTTGGCATCACCCCGCCCAAGGCTGTAGATCAGCACCAGCAGGTGCACCGGCAACGCCAGCAACCCGTAGGCCACCGGCTCCAGTACGTGCAGCAGCAAGACCAGCAATGCCACCGGCGCCAGCACCAGGATGGCCAGGGTCCACCAGGGGTGTACCTTGCCGCTGCGCTCCAGGCGCACCAGCTCGCCCAAGAAGAAACCATCACGTTGCAGCCGCTGGCGCAGGGCGGAGAATTTCTCGACCCAGAGCACCAGCACCAACACCAGGAAACTCATGCATTGTCCTCATTGCACTGCAGCGCCGCGCGATAGCGGCACCAGTCGAAGGCCGGGCCCGGGTCGGTCTTGCGTACCGGGGCGATGTCGCTGTGGCCACAGATGCGCTGCGGGCCGATCACCGGCCAGGCGCGACGAATTTCGCGAGTCAGCTGCTCCAGGGCGGCGTACTGGGCATCGGTGTAGGGCAGCTCGTCGGTGCCTTCAAGCTCGATGCCGATGGAAAAATCGTTGCAACCCTCACGCCCCTCGAAGCTCGAGACACCCGCATGCCAGGCCCGGTCGAGCAGAGACACGAACTGGGTCACCGCACCATCACGCTCGACGAATAGGTGCGCCGATACGGTGAGGTGGCAAATGTCCTGGAAATAGGGGTGCTCGTTTGGGTCTAGCTGGTTCTGGAAGAACTGCTGCACCTTGCCGGTACCGAAGCAGGCCGGCGGCAGGCTGATGTTGTGGATGACCAGCAGGGAAATGGCTTCGCCATCGGGGCGCGCATTGAAGTTGGGCGAAGGGCAGTGAGTAACGCCGCAGAACCAGCCTGTCGCACGATCCAATTGCATGGAGCAGTTCCTGAAAATCGTCGGGAAGGTAGCCAGTATGCCCCGCACCCGATGCGCTTGCATGTAAATGATTGTTCAGCGAGCCGCCTGAGAGCGCAAGCGTCCGAGCACGGCTTCCAGTGCCCGCTCGAACAGCAGCCCGTCGTCCAGCAGGCGCAGCTCGCCGCGGCGCAGGGCCTGGACCAGCCCCGCACGGTTCCACTCGCGCACCTTCATACCGGTGCGGTTGGCGAAGACGAAGCGGTCATGGCTGTCGATCCTGGCCACCAGCTTGCAGCGCAGCAACTCGTCGTCATCTATCACCTCGACCCACGCACCGACCCGCAGTCGCTGCACCTGGGCCAGTTCCGGCCCTTGCATGTCCGGCTGCAGCAAGGGGCCGCACGCGGACTCGTCGGCCACCGCAAGAATGATTTCCTCGGCCACTAGCCTGTGCTCCACGGCACAGGCGCTGCTCGGCGCACCCACGCAGGCAGCCAAGTGCAATTGCTCCAGCTGCTGGAAGAATTCGCGGGTGGTAACCGCGTCCATGACCACGCTCGCCAGGCCCTCGCGCAGGGCCTTGAGCAGCCCGGGCACCTGCTGCAGCAAGCGCTCGCGCGCCTGGGGCTCGTGGTGCGGGGCGATGCTCGCCAGCAGCGTGTCCATGGTCGCCAGCCCTTGCGTCCAGGCCGGGGAACCCACGCCATGCTTGAGCCAGGCCAGCAGCAAGACTTGGCTCCAACCCTGGACCAGCATGTGCACCACCGCCTGCGGCAGGACCCGGCCATGCAAGCGCAGGTTCAGCTCCTGTTGCACCTGCAGACGAGCCTGCAGGGCCCGGGCCCGCCCTTCCTCGGCATCTCGCGTGCGTTGCTCGAGCAGTTCGTTGCGTCGGCGCTCTTGCTGGCTGAAAGCCAGGAAGTCCTCGAGCAGTTCGTTGAACAGGCGCGGGTCATCGGTGAAGTCGTTGAGCAGGCGCTGGACAATACGCTCGACCCGCAGTTGCAGGCTGTCGCGCAGCCCCTCGCTGCCGGCCTCCCAACCGATGGCGGCCGCCGCGATCTCGTTGAGCAGGCGCCGGGCCGGGTGGCTGGCACGGCTGAATACGGCCTTGTCGAGCAAGGCCACCTTGAGCAATGGAATGTGCAGCCGCTCGATCAGCTCGCGCACGGTCGCTGGCAGGTTGGTATCGCCTTGGATGAATTCGAACAGCAAGCCGACCAGGTTGAAGGTGTCTTCGTCGGCCGTGGCGATGCAGCGACGCGTGCCGCTGCGCACGCTGACCCGCAGCAGCAGTTGTTCGAGCTGCTGCCCTAGATCGAAGTCGTCGGCCTCGCTGGTGGCGGGCAGGTAATGTTGCAGATGAGAAAGCAGCCGCAACAAGTCGCCGGTGCTGACCGGCTGCGCGCCGGCCACCTGCTGGACACGCGGCGCAACGCGGCCACGCATGGGTGCCAGCAAGGGCTGCAGCGCGTCGAAAAACACCTGGCTGGCGTCATCGACCTGCAACTCGTCGGCCGCTGCCGGGCGGCTGGATGCACGCTCCAGGTGACGACGGTCCTCGGCGCGGCGCCGTGGCACAGCCTTGAGTTCAGGCAGCACCCCAGCGCTGGCCAGCAACTGGTTGGCCTGCTCGTAGAGTTGGTCGATGTCGCGCAGCACATAGCGCTCGAACAATTTCAGCAAGACCAGCTTGACCCTTGGCCCTACGCCCAGGTCGCGCCCGGCCTGCAGGAAGAGCTCGCACAAGCGTTCAGGCTCCAGCGCGAGCCCTTGGGCCAGAGGGGTCTCGAGCAGGGCCTGGAAGCGCTGCGTCAGTTGCTTGAGGGCCAGGCCATCCCGGGACAATACCCGCGCGACCATCGCCTCGACAGCGGCAGAGCGCTCCAGTTGCGCGGTGCTGCGCGGGCGATCGGCCACGCTCGATGGCCGCTCATCGGCCTGATTGAGCCGGGCGAACGCATCGTGAAAGCGGTCGAGGAAGCCGCGTTCGATGCTCTTGCGCTTGAGGCGCAGGTCGCGCATCGCCTCGAAGTACAGGTTCTGCTCGAACCGTTCACTGGCCTTGTCAGCCATTTCGAAAAGGGTGTCATCGGCATTGTCGAACAGCCGCTGCAGGCCCAGGCGCAATTGCAGCGCCGCCTGGTCGCGCACCTGCAAGAGCGGGACCGGCAGGCAAGGCAAGGGCACACGCGCCCCTCGATCGATGGCCGCCGCCAGCGGCACCACCTTGCCTTCTATCTGCATCCCGGACTCCTTGTAGGGTGTTCTGTTCGAATGACCTGGGCCAGTCAAAACCATGACGCCAAATACTGGTCGCATTATCGGTAAAAAATCTGACAGCTTCTAGCGCGATCTACTTACGCCCCCAACTGACCATGGGTTCGCCGAAATGCTCACTCGTCCTGACCAAAGGTCACCGGTGTGGTTGCCGCTGTACACCTCGGCCCCCTGCCCTATAATCGCCGGCACCTAGCTTGTGGAGCCGACCATGCCGAACCTACGCCTCGCCGACCTGACCGCCGAAATCGAAGCCAACGTGCGCCGTGCGTTGCTGGAAGATATCGGCAGCGGCGACATCACCGCCCAGCTGATCCCGGCCGAGCGCCTGGCCAAGGCGACCATCATCACCCGCGAAGACTGCTCCATCGCCGGTACCGCCTGGGTCGATGCGGTGTTCCGCCAGCTCGACCCGCGAGTGGCGGTGCACTGGCAGGTGGCCGACGGCGATCGGGCCAAGGCCAACCAGGCGCTGTTCCACCTCGAAGGCCCGGCGCGTTCGTTGCTCAGTGGCGAACGCACGGCGCTGAACTTCCTGCAGATGTTGTCTGGCGTTGCCACCCGCGCGCGCTTTCTCGCCGACTTGGTGCAAGGCACCCAGGTGCGTCTGCTCGACACCCGCAAGACCCTGCCGGGCCTGCGCCTGGCGCAAAAATATGCCGTGACCTGTGGCGGTTGCGACAACCATCGCATCGGCCTGTATGACGCCTTCCTGATCAAGGAAAACCATATCGCGGCCAGTGGCGGGGTGGCCGAGGCGGTGGCCGCGGCGCACAAGATCGCCCCGGGCAAGCCGGTGGAAATCGAAGTGGAAAGCCTGGACGAGCTGCGCCAGGCGCTGACGGCCGGCGCCGACATCGTCATGCTCGACGAACTGACGCTCGATGAAATGCGCGAAGCCGTGCGCATCACCGCTGGAAAGGCCAAGCTGGAGGCCAGTGGCGGCGTCAATGAAAGCACCCTGCGGGTGATTGCCGAGACGGGGGTGGACTACATCTCCATTGGTGCCATGACCAAGGATGTGAAGGCGGTGGATTTATCCATGCGTCTTAGCCTGTAAATCGATCCTGCAACAAGCCCGTACCGTCGGGACTGCAACGGGGTGCAAAGCGCCCCGATTGCCTGAATGACCGACATACATCCTGATTATTGCGCAGCCCATCTTCCTTCGACAGCAGGCAAGCCTGCTACCTGACCTCATATAAAAGATTCCTACCCCATTAAAGAATCTGGCCACTTGCAACTTACCTAGCAGATATGATCGTACCCGACGTCATAGAGCATCCATACCATTGATGGACCGGCGTTATTCCGGCTATCAAAGGAGAAATACTATGACGCAAGACACCCACGTACGAGGCGACGGCACCCTCCATATCGTTGCCAAGACATCGAGCGGTGTAAGTAACACGGTCATAGCCAAGGTCACGCCGCCCCCCTTCCTACACCAACGATCAAGAGCGCTACCTCAATGTAAAATAGTGCTTAGTGATCCATCGGCTGTTTATTGAACAGGCATAAAAAACCCGACCCTGGGTGCCCAGGGTCGGGTTCAAAACATCAACGATCGTTAGAACGATGCGTTGGCCAGCCCGTCCAGGTAACGCTCGACGTCCAGTGCAGCCATGCAGCCGGCACCGGCGGAGGTGATCGCCTGGCGATAGACATGGTCAGCCACGTCGCCTGCGGCGAATACGCCTTCGACGTTGGTGGCGGTGGCGTTGCCTTCACGGCCGCCGTTGACCACCAGGTAGCCGTCCTTGAGGGTCAGCTGGCCTTCGAACAGCGAGGTGTTCGGGGTGTGGCCAATGGCGATGAATACGCCGTCGACCTTGATTTCGTCGCTGCTGCCATCGTTGTTCTTCAGGCGGGCACCGGTTACACCCATGTCGTCACCCAGCACTTCGTCCAGGGTGGCGTTGAGCTTGAGCTCGATCTTGCCTTCGGCCACACGGGCGTGCAGCTTGTCGACCAGGATCTTCTCGGCGCGGAAGGTGTCGCGACGGTGTACCAGGGTCACCTTGCTGGCGATGTTGGCCAGGTACAGTGCCTCTTCCACGGCCGTGTTGCCACCGCCCACCACGGCGACCGGCTTGTTGCGGTAGAAGAAACCGTCGCAGGTGGCGCAGGCCGAAACACCCTTGCCCATGAACGCCTCTTCCGACGGCAGGCCCAGGTAGCGGGCGCTGGCGCCGGTGGCGATGATCAGGGCGTCGCAGGTGTAGGTGCCGCTATCGCCCTTGAGGGTGAACGGCTTGTTGGCCAGGTCGACGGCATTGATGTGGTCGAAGACGATTTCGGTCTCGAAGCGCTCGGCGTGCTCCTGCATGCGTTGCATCAGCGCAGGGCCGGTCAGGCCGTGGGGGTCGCCCGGCCAGTTGTCGACTTCGGTGGTGGTGGTCAGCTGGCCACCCGCCTGCATGCCGGTGATCAGCAGCGGCTTGAGGTTGGCGCGGGCGGCGTAGACCGCAGCGCTGTAACCGGCAGGGCCGGAACCGAGAATGATGACGCGCGAATGACGTACTTCAGACATGTCGAACTCCTGTCGAGGCGGCCGCGGGCCGGCATCGGTGTGGAATTAAAAGGGACCCACGCAGCACTTGGGGAAGGCTACAACGCGTAGATCCGAAACCAAAAGTTGAGCGCACTGTAGCGAGGTCGCAGAGATTAAGGAAATATCCTTCGACAATCCACCTTATAGAGTGCTTCTATCCAAGGCGAAAACCGATAGAAAATCTTCACTCGCTTTTGTTACAGGCCATTGCTCCGGGACATGGCGCCTTTCGTCGCGCCGGCAAACTCGGGTAAGGTCAGCGCGTTTTCCCTTTGATCCGGAGCGTCTCGATGCAAGCCCCTGTCCTCTCTGGCCCCCAGTACCTGCGCGAAGGGCTGAAACTGGTCATGAGCCCGAACCTGCGGCTGTTCGTCCTGCTGCCGCTGGCGGTCAATTTGCTGTTGTTCGGCGGCCTGATCTACTTTGCCGGGCACCAGTTCAGCCTGTGGGTCGATGCCTTGATGCCCACCCTGCCGAGCTGGCTGAGCTTTCTCACCTACATCCTCTGGCCACTGTTCGTCGCCTTGGTGGTGCTGATGGTGTTCTTCACCTTCACCCTGGTGGCCAACATCATCGCCGCGCCGTTCAATGGCTTCCTCGCGGAAAAGGTCGAGGTGGTGGTGCGCGGCGAGGACACCTTCCCCGCCTTCAGCTGGGCTGAGTTGATCGCCATGGTGCCACGTACCCTTGGCCGCGAGATGCGCAAGCTGGGCTACTTCCTGCCGCGGGCCATCGGCCTGTTCATTCTCTCGTTGATCCCGGTGGTCAACGTCGTGGCCGCTCCGCTGTGGCTCATCTTCGGGGTATGGATGATGGCCATCCAGTACATCGACTACCCGGCGGACAACAACAAGATGAGCTGGCAGGACATGCTCGCCTGGCTGCGCCAGAAACGCTGGCAGAGCCTGGGCTTTGGCGGCATTACCTACCTGGCGTTGATGATCCCGCTGGTGAACGTGCTGATGATGCCGGCGGCGGTGGCCGGGGCCACGTTGTTCTGGGTGCGTGAAGAAGGGCTCGGTAGAACGTCCCAGCGATAGATATTTACACCAGGTACGCTTCCGGTCAGTGGCTCAATCATCGCCCACACCTTGTGGTATTTCATCTTTGGAGGATGACCAGATGATTGACGAAAAGCTGAAGGAAGCCATCCCTAACCAGCAAACGACTGACGTAGATCCTGTTGATGCAGCGCTTGAAGCGCTCGCCGAGCCTGAACTGGAAGCACCGGAAACATTTGCTGAACCTGAGCAAACCCGTGTGTTCGAGACCATAGAGCAACCTGAAGGCCCAATTGACCCCCTGGGCCCGTTGGGTCAACGACGCGGGGTAGGCAAAGAGGGACCCGACCTCACCAATGCCGAAAATGAAGCATTTGAAAAAGTACAGGCGCGTGCTGAGTTCCTGCTTCGGGACGTACTGCCAGCGCATGGCTTGGACCCGTTCGGGGACTGGATCATCCACGCCAAGGACGATTTTTCCGAACGGTCCCATGCCGTCACCTTCCTGACATGGGCACTCATTACCGGAACCCTGCAAAAGCCAGATGTGGTTGAGTATGAAGATGCTCATACAGGCGAGGTGGTTACCGATACAGACGGCAACTTCTGGGCCGCCCTGCAAGAAACCTTCAACCTCATGATGAGGGCAGGCGTCATCGCCTGATGCTTGAAATGCTCCAAGGCCTGCGCGCGGTTCGCGCCGCAGGCCTTTTCCAGCGCTTGCTCAAAGGCTCAACTGGCTGGAAAACCGCCCCACCGCATCCACCACCTTCTTCGCGCCTTCCTGGATCTCGACGATCACCCCACCGGTATCGGCAGCCAACGTCAGCCCTTGCTCGGCCTGGCGCTTGCTGGTGTCGATGATGTCCACTGCCGCCTGGGCCAGTTGCTCGTTCTGCAGTACCACCTTGGCAATCTCGTCGGTGGCGGTACTGGTGCGCGAGGCCAGCTGGCGCACTTCATCGGCCACCACCGCGAACCCTCGCCCCTGCTCGCCTGCCCGTGCCGCTTCGATGGCCGCGTTGAGCGCCAGCAGGTTAGTTTGCCCGGCGATATCGCTGATGGTCTTGATGATCGAGCCGATCACCCGGGACTGTGTGTCCAGCGCCTGGATTCCCTGGGCCGCGTCCTGCATCGAGCGCTCCAGACCACGCATCACATCGACGGTCTGGGTCACCACCTCCGTGGCCTTGCGCGCGCTGGCATCAGTGCCCAGCGAGGTGTTGTAGGCGATATCCGCAGCCTCGGCCACGGCCAGTTCCTGGTTGACCTGGTCGGTGATCACGGTCGCGAACTTGACCACTTTGTAGAGCACGTCATGGGCATCGATGATCGGGTTGTAGGACGCCTCCAGCCACACCACCCGGCCATGGGCATCGATGCGCTTGAACCGGTCGGCGACGAATTCGCCACGGCGCAGCTTGTCCCAGAAGGCCTGGTAGGCTGGCGAATTCGCTTCTTCAGGTTCACAGAAAATACGGTGATGCTTGCCGCGCACCTGCTCCAGGGAATACCCCATGGCCTGCAGGAAACGGTCATTGGCGGTCAGCACCTCGCCTTGCAGGTTGAACTCGATCAGCGCGGTTGAGCGCATCAACGCTTTGATCAGGCTTTCGTGCTCGCGAGAGGTCTCGATGGTGCGCGTGAGGTCGCTCGAATGCAGACTGAAATAGCGGATTCGCCCGTCGCTGCTCTTGACCGGCTGCAGGATCGAACGCAGCCAGGCTTCCTGGCCATTGCCGCGCAGCAAGCGGAAGGCGCCGTTGAGGTGTTCGCCACGGGTGATGGCGCTTTTCATGCGGTGATAGAAGTCCAGCTCCTTCACATGGGCCGGGACGATGTCCTCGATATTGCGCCCGATCAATTGCTCGGCCCGGTAGAGCATCTCCTGTTCGAAGTTGCTATTGACCGACTCGATACGACCGTCGGGGCCAAGCTGCAGAACCAGCATCTCGCTGTCGAGGCTTTCCTTGACCTGCTCGATGGACATCAGGTCCTCGCGCAGTTGCTGGATTTCTTTCTTGAGTTTGCTATTGAACATGACCGCTCCCGGGAGCGCACCCCGACCGTTTGGATACTTCTGCATCGGCTGGCCCCACCGGATTCTTGAGTGGCCCGCAGGGAAATGTTCACACGGACAAAACCTGAAGCACACGGCGTCATTGGCCAGTCACCAACCTGTCACATGAACGCAACGGCCCAGGCGGACACTTTTGACATGAACATACCGCCCCTGCGCATCACCCTCGTCACCGAAACCTTCCCACCCGAGATCAACGGCGTGGCCAATACCCTTGGTCGCCTCAGCGATGGCCTGCGCCAACGCGGGCACCACGTGGAACTGGTACGCCCTCGCCAGGCCAGCGACAACGCCAGCCACGACACCGACGACCTGTTGCTCTGCCGCGGTTGGCCGTTGCCTGGCTACCCGGGTTTGCAATGGGGTGAAATAACCAAGCGCGCGTTGGTACGACGTTGGCGTCGACAGCGCCCGAATGTGCTCTACATCGCCACCGAAGGCCCGCTGGGCTTGAGCGCGCTGCGCGCCGCGCGGCACTTGGGCATCGCCGTGGTCAGCGGCTTCCATACCAACTTCCCACAGTACTCGGGGCAATATGGCCTGGGCCTGCTGACCCGCCTGCTCACCCATTACCTGCGATGGTTCCACCGGCGCACCGCGGTCACCCTGGTGCCCAGCGCCAGCCAGCGCCTGGAGCTCGAACGCCGGGGCTTCGAACGCCTGGGGTTGATGGCACGGGGGGTCGATGCCTGCCTGTTCAACCCGGCCCGGCGCAGCCAGGCATTGCGCCAGGCGTGGGGCCTGGGGCCGGACGATATCGCCGTGATCCATGTCGGCCGCCTGGCCGCAGAGAAGAACCTTGGGCTGCTGCAGCCTTGCATGGACGCACTGCACAAGGCTTACCCACAGCGGCGCATGCGCCTGGTGATCGTTGGCGATGGGCCACAACGCGAGCGCCTCGAACAGACGCTCCCCGATGCCGTGTTCTGCGGTGCGCAACGGGGCCAAGCGCTGGCAGAGCACTATGCCAGTGGCGACCTGTTCCTGTTTCCGAGCCTGACCGAGACGTTCGGCAATGTGGTTCTCGAAGCCTTGGCCTCGGGCTTGGCCGTGGTCGCCTACGACGAGGCGGCCGCCGCCCAGCATATCCGCCACGGCCACAGTGGCGGCCTGGCGATGCCAGGTGACCAGGCGGGTTTCATCGATGCGGCGTGCTGGTTGTTGGAGGAAGACGAGACCCTACGCAGAGTACGCCTGAATGCACGGCAGCACGCCAGCCGTCAGGGCTGGCCGGCGATCGTCGAGCAGTTCGAGGGGTACCTGGCCAATGCCTGCCGACAGCCTGAGGGCAACCGAACGGTGACCGCGGGCCTGGAATCATCGGCGCCGCGCAGCTAAACCCCATCGCCGGCAAGCCGGCTCCCACAGGGTGTGGTTGGCGCTGCACCAGTGGGAGCCGGCTTGCCCACAACCATAGAGTCTCCCACAGGGGGGCGGCGCTAGCCGCTTGTTCGCTGCGCACCGCTAAAAGGCATCGCGATACCTGTAGGAGCGGCCTTGCGCCGCGAAAGGGCTGCAAAGCAGCCCCAGGCCCAAAACGCTGAAAACTCAGCCCAGCGCCTTCTCGATCGCCTGGACCACCGCCGGATCGTCCGGCGTGGTACGTGGAGCGAAACGGGCCAATACGCGGCCATCCTTGCCCACCAGGAATTTCTCGAAGTTCCAGGTGATATCCCCGGGGAATTCAGCCCCCTCACCCGCCAGCAGGCGGTACAGGGAATGGCGCTGCGGCCCGTTGACCTCGAGCTTGGCGCCCAACGGGAAGCTCACCCCGTAGTTGAGGCTGCAGAACGCCTGGATCTCCTTTTCGCTACCCGGCTCTTGCCCGGCAAACTGGTTGCATGGCAAACCCAGGACACTGAAGCCTTTGTCCTTGTAGTCCTGGTACAGGTTCTCCAGGGCCTTGTATTGCGGCGTCAGGCCACACTTGGAGGCGACATTGACCACCAACACCACCTGGCCCTTGAACGGTGCGAGGGGCAGTTCCTCGCCGTTCAGCGCCTTCAACGTCAGGTCGTGAAATGCACTCATGATGACTCCCCTCTCAGGTTCCCGATGGTCGCAGGGGCGAATCGCGCCCACTAAAAAGGCGCGCGGCCAAACCGTCATCCTTCCCCAAGGAAGGCAAAACGGCTTGCCCGAGCGCCTGGCGACTCTCTGAGCTTAGCGCAGAAAATCAGTGGTGATGGCCACCTTCACCGTGGATATGACGGTGAGCGATTTCTTCATCGCTGGCGTCACGCACGTTGACTACCTTGACCTTGAAGTTCAGGCGCTGGCCGGCCAGCGGGTGGTTGCCGTCGACGGTGATGTCGTCGCCGTCGATGTCGCGGATGGTGACGATCTGCATCTGGCCATCCGGCGCCGAAGCGTGGAACTGCATGCCGACTTCCAGCTGGTCGACGCCTTCGAACAGGCTGCGGTTCAGGGTGCTGACCAGCTCGGCCAGGTATTCGCCGTAGGCTTCTTCAGGTTCGATGGCAACGTTCAGCTCGTCACCGGCCTGCTTGCCTTCCAGGGCTTTTTCCAGGCCCGGAATGATGTTGGCGGCACCGTGCAGGTACACCAGCGGCGCACCACCGGCGGAACTGTCGATGACCTCCCCGGCGTCGTTGGTCAGGGTATAGTCGATGGAGACAGCCTTGTTGGCGGCGATCAGCATGGGGCAAGACCTTTTGCAAAAGAATGTAGAGCGATCAAGTGTAACCAACGCATCGCCCGATTGCGAACGCGTGTCGGAGAATGACAAATCCGTCAGTCGGATCACCGGCTTCCACCAGGATGAAGAAGGCCACTGGGTGGTCGAGCTGTCGTGCGGCCATACGCAGCACCTGCGCCACCAGCCACCGTGGCAAGCGCGGCCCTGGGTGCTCGACCCGGCCGAGCGCCAGCGCCGCATCGGCCAGGTATTTGCCTGCGGCTGGTGCGCCCAGGGGCCCGATAGCGCTACCCTTGGCGGCTGAACCCTTGCACCGCTTATTTCGAGAAGCACGCATGCAAACATTTTTCATCGCGCCGACCGACTTCGGTGTCGGCCTGACCTCCATCAGCCTTGGCCTGGTGCGCACCCTGGAGCGCGGCGGGCTGAAGGTCGGCTTCTTCAAGCCGATCGCCCAGCACCACCCCGGCGATACCGGCCCCGAGCGCTCCAGCGAACTGGTGGCGCGCACCCATGGTATCCGCCCGCCGACGCCCCTGAGCCTGGCCCAGGTCGAGCGCATGCTCGGCGATGGTCAACTGGACGAGTTGCTCGAGGAGATCATCCGCCTGTACCAGCAGGCCTGCATCGGCAACGACGTGGTGGTGGTCGAGGGCATGGTGCCGACCCGCCACGCCAGCTATGCCGCGCGGGTCAACCTGCACCTGGCCAAGAGCCTGGATGCCGAGGTGATCCTGGTGTCGGCGCCGGAAAACGAAGTGCTCAGCGAACTCTCCGGCCGTGTCGAGCTGCAGGCCCAGCTGTTCGGCGGCCCGCGCGACCCGAAGGTGCTCGGCGTGGTGCTCAACAAGGTACGCACCGACGAAAGCATGACCGACTTCGCCGCCCGTCTGCGCGAGCACTCGCCGCTGCTGCGCGGCGACGACTTCCGCCTGCTGGGTTGCATCCCCTACCAGCCCGAGCTCAACGCCCCGCGCACCCGCGACGTGGCAGAGCTGCTCGGTGCCCAGGTGCTCAATGCCGGGGACTACGAGCAACGGCGCATGAACACCATCATCATCTGTGCCCGCACCGTGGCCAACACCGTGCCACTGCTCAAGCCCGGCACCCTGGTGGTGACCCCGGGCGATCGCGACGACATCATCCTCGCCGTGAGCCTGGCGGCAATCAATGGCGTGCCGTTGGCCGGCCTGCTACTGACCAGTGACAGCAAGCCCGACCCGCGCATCCTGGAACTGTGCCGGGGCGCCCTGCAGGCCGGGCTGCCGATCCTTTCGGTGGGTACCGGCTCGTACGACACCGCCAACCGCCTCAATTCGCTCAACCGGGAAATCCCGGTGGACGACCGCGAGCGCGCCGAGTTCATCACCGACTTCGTCGCCAGCCACCTCGACGCGGCCTGGCTGCATCAGCGCTGCGGCACGCCGCGCGAGCTGCGCCTGTCGCCGGCGGTATTCCGCTACCAGCTGATCCAGCGCGCCCAGCAGGCGAACAAGCGTATCGTTCTGCCCGAGGGCGCCGAGCCGCTGCTGGTGCAGGCGGCAGCCATCTGCCAAGCCCGCGGCATCGCCCGTTGCGTGCTGCTGGCCAAGCCCGAGGAGGTCGAGGCGGTTGCCCGCGCCCAGGGCATCACCCTGCCGCCTGACCTGGAAGTGCTCGATCCCGAGCTGATCCGCGGGCGCTACGTCGAGCCCATGGTGGAGCTGCGCCGCAGCCGCAACCTCAACGCGCCGATGGCCGAACAGCAACTGGAAGACCCGGTGGTGGTCGGCACCATGATGCTGGCCCTGGATGAAGTCGACGGCCTGGTCTCGGGCCTGGTGCACTCCACTGCCAACACCATTCGCCCGGCCTTGCAGCTGATCAAGACCGCACCGGGCAGCAGCCTGGTGTCCTCGGTGTTCTTCATGCTGTTCCCCGAGCAAGTGCTGGTATATGGCGACTGCGTGATGAACCCCCACCCCAGCGCCGCGGAGCTGGCCGAAATCGCGCGGCAGAGCGCCGAGTCGGCCCAGGCCTTCGGTATCTCACCACGGGTGGCGATGCTCAGCTATTCAAGCGACTCGGCGGCCAGCGACGAGGAAGTGGAGAAGGTGCGCGAAGCCACACGCCTGGCGCAGCAGGCCGAACATGACCTGCTGATCGACGGCCCGTTGCAGTATGACGCGGCGGCCAACCCCGAGATCGCTCGCCAACTGGCACCGGCAAGCCCGGTCGCGGGCCGCGCCACCGTGTTCGTATTCCCGGACCTGAACACCGGCAATACCACCCACAAGGCGGTGCAGCGCAGTGCCGATTGCGTAAGCCTGGGGCCGATGCTGCAGGGGTTGCGCAAGCCGGTGAACGACTTGCCGCGGGGCGCGCAGGTGGACGATATCGTGCATACCATCGCCTTGACCGCGATTCAGGCCAGCACCGTGCGCTGAAATGCAAAGGGGCCGCTACGCCCCCATCGCGGGGCAAGTCCGCTCCCACAGGTACGGCGGTGTCTATGAAAACAGCGCAGACCCGGTGGGAGTGGGCTTGTCCCGCGATGGGCGCGCAGCGGCCCCTCGTTCCTTACACCTTACGGGTACTGCTGCACAGTGCCCTGCTGGTCATACTGCTGGCCCGGAATCGGCTTGAGGTTCACTTCCACGCGACGGTTCTGGGCGCGGCCGTTGGCGTCGGCGTTGCTGGCGATCGGCTGGTCCGGGCCCATGCCGCGAACGGAAACGCGCGACGGGTCGACACCCTGGGAGGTCAGGTAGGTGCTGACGGCCTGGGCACGGCGCTGGGACAGGTCCATGTTGTGCTGGCGGCTGCCGGTGCTGTCGGTGAAGCCCACCACCTCGATGGTGTTCTGGTTGAACTGCTTGAACGAGTTGGCCAGGTTGTTCAGCGGCGAGTAGAAGCTTGGGGAGATGTTCGCCGAATCGGTGGCGAAAGTGATGTTGCCCGGCATGATCAGCTTGATCTGGTCACCCTGGCGCTGCACCTCGACACCGGTGTTGGCCATCTTCGCACGCAGCTCGGCTTCCTGCTTGTCGGCGTAGTAGCCGTAGCCTGCGGCAGCGGCGCCCACCGCGGCAGCACCGATCAGCGCGCCCTTGCCACGGTTGTTATGGTCGATGGCGGCACCGGCGATGGCACCGGCCAGCGCGCCCAGGCCACCGTACTTGGCGGTCTTGCTCATCCCTGTGGAGCCTTGAGCCTGGCCCTGGCTGTCATAGGGGTTCTGGCCGGCACAGCCAGTCATCAGGGCAGCAGCGGTAGCGACGATAATCAGACGACGCATGGTGAACATGGACAAGCTCCTACAGATATTCGAGAGTGCAACAGGTCATGGATGGCCCTATGCCAGCCTTGGACCCAGACGAAACGGAAAAATTCCCTGGAACCTCAGGCCCGCACGAAAGGATTTTCGCGCATCTCGTCGCCAAGGCGGGTATCCGGGCCATGGCCCGTGACCACCACCGCCTCTTCATCCAGGCAATACAGCCGCGACTTGATGGAACGAACGATAGCCCGCTGGTCGCCCCCCCACAAATCGGTACGACCGATGCCGCGGCGGAACAAGGTATCGCCAGCGATCAGCAGCTTGGCATCGGCGAACCAGAAGCTCATCGAGCCAGGCGTGTGGCCAGGCGTATGCAAGGCCACACCGCAGCCGCAGGCCAGCGCCTCGTCATCGCCCAGCCAACGGTCCGGCGACGGCACTGGCGTGTAAGGCACACCGAACATCTGGCACTGCATCTCGAGGTTGTCCCACAAAGGCTGGTCGTCCTTGTGCAGGTGCAAGGTCGCGCCGGTCAGCTCCTTGAGCTTGCCCGAGGCGAGGAAATGATCGAAATGGGCGTGGGTGTGGATGATGCTCACCAACGTCAGGCCGTGGGCCTGCAGGCGCGCGAGAATCTTCTCCGGGTCACCGCCCGGGTCGACGACGATGGCCTTCTTGCTGACCGGGTCGCCGACCAGGGTACAGTTGCATTGCAGCGGGCCTACGGGGAAGGTTTCGCGGATCAGGGTGGTGGGGGCGGTCATGGGCGGCTCCTAGATACTGCCGGCATGTTAGCGGTGCCTGGTGGGCCTGTCTCGGGTGTTTGTCTTGGACTATGCAGTGTGACGCAGATCGAGCGCCGCACGGGCGGCGCTCGATCTCACAGGCACCGCATACCTCGCCCCCTGCCACTAAGGCAGATACAACCGGAACAACCCACCCCCCAGCGCCCCGCCATTGGCGATCTCGATGCGCCCGCGCACGCCGTTGCGTTCGTGCAGGGCCGCGATGCGTGCGGCGAAGTACAGGCCAAGGCCGGTGCTGCCAGTGCGTGAGTCGATACCCTGGAGGTAGTCCTGCTGACGCTCGAGCATACGCTCTGGATAACCCGGGCCATCGTCGTTGACGCTGATGACCAGCTGTTCGCCCTGCTCCTCGATGCCAATCAGCAGGGCGTGGCCGGCGTGGCGGATGGCATTGGTGAGGACGTTGGCCACCACCGAGGCGACCAGTTCGCGGTCGAAGAACCCCAGCGGGTTGTCGGTGTCGATGCGCCAGGTGGCGAGGATGTCGCGATGCCTGAGCACTTCCTGCTGGGCCGCGAGCTGAGCCTCGATGAAATCGTCCAGCTCGTGATAGTCGGGGCAGATCGGCAACTGGTTGATACCCAGCTTGTACAGGCCCAGCAGCTGGACCAGCATGCCGTTCAAATGACGGAACTCATGCTCCATCACACCCTGCTCGCTGCCGCCGTGCAGTGCCTCGGGCAAGCGTGCCAGCCATTGGTCGTGGGCCTGGATCAAGGCCGACAGCGAGTTCTTCATGTCGTGCACGGTGGAGGCGATCACCGTGGAAAAATCCAGCCCCAGTTCGTCTCTATTCATGCGCCGAAGATCCGGATGTGCAGTTTGCGGTAGCGGTCGTAGCGGCTGTCGCTGGCCGGGATGCCTGCAACGCTTTGCAGGCAGTTGCGGCACTCCTGCATGATCGCCGGAGTGGGGCTCTCGCCGCCCACACGCAGCAGCGCCTGGGCGGTATTGAGAGCGATGCTGATGTTCTTCGGTTGCAGCGCCAAAGCCCGGCGGAACATGTCCAGGGCTTCGCCGAGCTGGCCCGCCTGGTAGCTGCGCACACCCTGGCGGTTGAGGTCGACCGCTTCGGTGACGGCGCCGAGCACGGCCGGATCGTCGGTGACGCGGGCAACGCTCTGCATGACCTTGGGATCGTCGCCATAGGTTTCCACGCAGCCCTTGAGGATGCTGGTGCCTGCCGCTTCCTGGCCGAGCTGCTGCAGTTGCCTGGCCACGGTCAGGGCGGCCTCGACCGAGAAGAACTGGTCCATTTTCTCCAGTCGCTGCAGGGCCTGTTCGGTGAGCTTGCCAGCGGTTTCGGGGTCGCCGGCCTGCTGCAGGCTGGCGGCCTTCATCAGGCGCGCGCGCACTTGCAGGCCCTGGTCTTCGACGTGTTCCTTGGCGACATCGCTGAGCACGCTGTTGATCTCGACGCGGGTGCGCGCGTCCAGGCCGTTGCCGACATTCTTGTTCATCAGCGCCTGGACCAGGCCCAGGTTGCTCTCCGGGTCCTTGTAGCGCGAACTCTGCCCTTGGTTGACTGCATGCCGATAGGCCTTGGACGCGCTCTCGAAATCTTCGTTATCCAGGGCCAGCTTGCCCAATGCCGCCTGCCGGCGCACGGCCAGGGGCGACAGGCGCACGGCCTCTTCGAGCATGTGCTGGGCGCGCTTGGTCTCGCCCTGGGCCACCAGCACCTCGGCCAGGCCGTCGTAAAGGCTGGGCATGATCGGGAACGCCTTGAGCGCTTGCTCGAAGACGCCCTGGGCTTCGGCGTGCTGGCCGCGCTTGTGCAGCAGGTTGCCCAGGGCAGCATAGACCCAGGGCTGCGGGCGACTGGCCAGAATGGTCTTGAGGAACTTCTCCAGCTCCTCGACGCGGTTCAGATCACGCAAGGCATCGGCCCTGTAGCGCAGGCACAGCGGGGCGAAGCGCGGGTCTTGCTTGCACAGCTCGGCGCAGGCCGCCAGCACCTCGGCCGGGCGGCCGCGGTCCAGGGCCTGGAGGATGGGTTTGAGCAAGGTCTTGCGCTGCGCCAGCTTTTCCAGGCGCTGGGCCAGGCCCACGCGGTTGAACGGTTTGGTCAGGTAGGCATCCGGCTCGTGCTCCAGGGCGCTGAGCACGATCGCCTGGCTGCTCTCGGCGGTGACCATGATGAACACGCATTCATGGCTGATCAGCTTGTCCAGGAGCAGGTCTTCGAGCACCTGCTGGCCGTTCTTCTTGCCGTCGCCAAGGTGAAAATCCTGAAGCACGAAGTCGTAGCGCTTCTGCGCGCACATGCGCAGGGCCTGCTCACCGCTGTCGGCGGTGTCCACGTCGCGTGCGCCCAGCTCCCGGAGCATGGAGCGGGTCGAGGTACGAAAGTCGGTGAAATCATCGACGATCAGAAAGCTTTTTTGCCCATACTGCAGCATCAATACGACCTGTATTGGCGAGGGGTTGGAGGGTGGCACGCGACGATGCCCGACATAGGGCCTGGCAGTGTCGACGCAGGCCGCCCCTGTAGGAGCGGGTTCGTCCCGCGATGACGTCGGCACGGATAGCCAGTAACCCGAACAGCTTATCGGCAGCAGGCGAGGAAAACTGAGGGCGCGATGACGCCGGCAGCGATGGCAGTCAGGCAAGCAACCCGAGCGACTTGGCCTTGGCCACCGCCTGGGTGCGCCGCTCCACGCCAAGCTTGCTGTTGATATGGCTGGCGTGGGTCTTGACGGTGTGCAGGGAGATGAACAACCGCTCGCTGATCTGCTGGTTCGAGCACCCCTGGGCGATCAGCTCGAGCACCGCCAGCTCACGGCCACTGAGCGCTTCGGTACTTTCATTGACCACCACCGGACGCGGCAGGCGCGCCAACAGCTCCGCCTGGACCAGACAGGCCGGATGCGCCGCCAGTTGCTCCCGCAACCAGCAGGGGTGCGCCTCGAGCAACCGCTGGAAGGGCTGCAACACACCCCCCTGGGCCGCCTCCAGCGCTTGGGGCAAAAGGGCCTCGGCCTCCTGCACCCGGCCTTCGTCGAGCAACTGAGCCATCCAGTGGCATAAACCGCAGACCACCAGCATCATCCCGCCGCTGCCCTGGCCACGGGCGACCAGCGCGCGAAGGCGGCCGGTGGTCTCCTGTGACCGGCCCAGCACGCCGTCGAGCAGAGCCTGCTGCAATTCGATATGAAGCGGCAGCAATGGATGGAACTCCGGTGCCGCCGCCGGTTGTTCGCCGCCGTAGGTCTGGCCCAGGCGCAACAGCCAGGACTCGGCGAGGTCCGTGCGCCGCTGGGCGAGCCACAGCTCGCACTTCACCAGGGTGATCATGGCCAGGTAGAAGATCGGCGGCACGTCCCAGATATGCATCAGCCGCTCGGCCTCGGCCAGTTCGGCGAAGGCTTCGGCAAAATGCCCTTCGCGGCCGTCGAGCGAGGCGATCACGCAGTGGCCGATCAAAACGCTGATGTCGCGGCAGGCCCGCGCTTCGCTGAGCCCGGCGCGCAACCGAGCGCGGCCTTGGGCCGGCTGCAGGCGGGAGACCAGCAGGTAGCCTTCGTACAGGGTCAACCTGGCCCGCACCGCATACAGGCGCTGGGCAGCCAGCCCCTGCAAGCGCTGCAATCCTTGGCGCACTTCCTCCAGGGCCCGCAGCACTTCGCCCCGGGCATGCAGGACCCGGGCGCGATCATAATGGGCCAAGGCCTCGAACAGAGGGTTGCCGACCCGCTGTGCGAGCTCCAGGGACTCACGGTTCCAGCCACGCGCGCGCCAGAAATCACCGTCGGCGATCGCCAGGTTGGACAACGTCGACAGGCACACCAGGCGCTGGCCGTAACGCTTGTACGGCAGGCTTTGCAGGGCTTCGCTGCAGTAGTCCAGGGTCCGCTGGCGATCTCCCCGCCCCCTGGCGATCACGCCGCTCAACGCCAGCCACTGGGCGAGCATGGATTTTTGCGCGGTGGCCGAGGGCGCAGGCAGGAAACGGCTGAGATGGGCGGCCAATTCCTCGGCCGCATCCAGTTGGCAGGCCAGGCCCAAGGCCCAGCTGTACAGGACGATCAAGCGCGGGGTGCTGATGAGGAGGCTGTCGGGCAGGTCCATCTTCCAGCGCAGCAACATGCCGACATTCTGCTCGGCCAGCAGTTGCTCCTCGGAAAGGCTTTGCACCAAGTCGGCAGCCACGTCCAGATGGCCGGCGCGCAGGGCCTGCTCCACGGCTTCGTCGAGCAGCCCCTGGACCTGGAACCAGCGGCAGGCCCGCAGGTGCAACACCCCCAGCGACTCGCTGCCCTGGCGGCTGCGCAGCAGGTCGGAAAACAGGTGATGGTAGCGGAACCAGTGGCCGTGCTCGTCCAGCGGCACCAAAAATACCTGGTGGGCCTGCAGGTAGCGCAGGATGCCCATGCTGTCGTCGCGCTCGCGCAGGGCATCGCACAATTCGGCGCAGAAGCGCTCCTGGCAGGCAGTGTCGTAGAGGAAGGCCTGCACATGCGCTGGCAGGATGTCGATGACTTCCTCCAGCAGGTAATCCCTGATCAACCCTTCGCCGCCGTGCAAAGCCTGGGGCAAGGCGTTGTCCTCGCCCGATTCGCTGGCCGCCAACTGCCAGAAGCGCAGCCCCGCGACCCAACCGTCGCTGCGCTGGATCAGGTTGTCCAGCGCCTGGCCGCGCAGGCCGGAGGGTTGTCGACCGATCACGGCCAGCGCTTCGTCGGGCGTCAGGCGCAGGTCTTGCTCGGTGAGCTCGACCAACTGACGTGACAGGCGCAGCCGGGCCAGGTGCCAGTCCGGTCGTTGGCGGCTGGTGACCAGCAGCATCAGCCCATTGGGCAGGTGGTTGAGGAAGAACTGCAGGCAGCGGTCAAGCACCGGCCCCTGGGCCAGGTGGTAGTCATCCAGCACCAGCAACACGGGCGAGTCCGGTTGCAGGTAGAGGGCAAGCTCGTCGAGCAGGCCGTCGAGCCACTCTTCGAAGGCGAACGGCTGGTGGCGCTGGCGCATCTTCAGAAGGCCCATGGCCTGGCCGCCAAGCGCCGGGCAGAACTGCTGGAGCCCTTCGAGCAGGCGTTCGAGGAAGCGGCCTGGGTCGGCATCCCGCGGGCTCAGGCCCAGCCAGAGGCTGCGCCAATGGGTCGGCAGGGCCTGGCAGAACTCGATGGCCAGGGAGCTCTTGCCGAAACCGGCCGGCGCATTGACCAGCAACAGGCGCCCACTCAGCCCGGCGTGCAGCCGCTGGCACAGGCGCGACCGGGGAACGTGCCCATCCGGCAGTGGTGGCCGGAAGAAACGCCCGTCCAGCAGGTCCAAGGCCTGGCTGGCGAATCCATGCGTACGGGACAGGTCTGTCATGGCCGGCTCGTTCAGGGTGGAGGACGATGGCAGTACGGATTGTTGCGAGACTAGCGGGTAACGCGGCGCATTTGAAGATGATGGCTGCATCAGACGAGGAAAAGACTACAACAAAAAGCAACAAGACCGATGGCGGGAATGGGCGGGCATTGGATGCGTGAATGGGCTGCGATGCAGCCCATCGCGGCACAAGGCCGCTCCTACAGGGACCGCGCAGGCCGTGAAAAAAGGGCTGCAAAGCAGCCCTTTGACCTCACGCGAGAACGGACCTCAACGCACGCCATCCTGGCGCAACGCGGCAGGTTGGAACTCGCTGCGGCTGGCACTGAAACCGAAGTCGTAGGCGCGCTTCTCCTCGTTCTTCATGCCCAGCGCCAGGTAGCGACCCGATTGCAGGTCGTAGATGGCTTCCAGCGTGTACCAGGGCACCTGCACGTTGTAGTAGTCCTGGGCATGGGCCTCCGATACCCGCCACAACTGGCCACGACCGTCGTACTGATCGATCACCGCGGCCTGCCAGGTGTCCTCGTCGATGTAGAAGTCACGCTTGGCATAGATGTGCCGCTGACCCGGTTTCAAGGTCGCTACCACATGCCAGACGCGGCGCAGCTCATAGCGGGCCAGGTCCTGGTTGATGTGCCCGGGTTTGAGGATGTCTGCGTACTTGAGCGTCGGCGAATCGAGCTTGTAGGCGTTGGACGCAATGTACATCTCTTTCTTGCCTTCGAGCTTCCAGTCGTAGCGGTCCGGTGCTCCGTTGTACATGTCCAGGTTGTCGGAGGTACGCAGGCCATCGGCCGCGGTGCCCGGGCCGTCGTAGGAAACCTGCGGGGCCTGGCGCACACGGCGCTGGCCGGCGTTGTAGATCCACGCCTTGCGTGGCTCCTTGACCTGGTCGAGGGTCTCGTGAACCAGCAGCACGGTGCCCGCCAGGCGCGCCGGGGCGGTGACCTTCTGCTTGAAGTAGAACAGGATGTTGCCTGGGTTGTTCGGGTCGTAGTCCTTCATCCGGTCACGGAAGACGAACTGGTCCTGGAAGTACACCAGGCTGTACGAGCCGTTCTGCTGTGGCGTGGCCTGGGTGACCAGGCGCGTGACGCTGCCACCGCGATAGCGGGTGATGTGGTTCCAGATCACCTCAAGGCCGGTCTTCGGTATCGGGAACGGCACTGCGGTGCGGAAATCCTTCAGGCCGTTGCCGCCTTCGACCAGGGTGGTCTTGGTGGCGTTCTCCTTGATGGCGGCGAACACTTCATCGGGCACGGTGGCGCCACGATGGGTCTTGTACACCGGGATCTTGTAGGTGTCCGGGTAGCGCTTGAACATCGCCAGCTGGCCGGGGGACAGCTTGTCCTTGTACTGGTCGACGTTCTGCGCGGTGATGGTGTACAGCGGCTGCTCGCCCGCATAAGGGTCGGAGAGGAAGCCTTTGGCGTCGGCACTGCCTGCAGTCTTGGACAGCGGCTGCCAGGGTCCGATGGTGCCATCGGCGTTCCCGGCCTTCTCCGCCCCCATCGGGGTGAGGGTCGTGCCCAGCTTGGCCGCCTCGTCGGCGGACACCGCAGCCATGACGCTGGTCGCCAGCAGGGACAGCCCCAGCACACCGGCCTTCAGCAGACTCTTGGTCTTGTTCATTCTGTTGTCGTCCTGGATCGTTGTTCTTAGAAGTTCACGCCGAAGCTGAGGGCGACGAAGTCGCGGTCATCCACGGTGGTGTACTTGCCATCGAAGAAGTTGGTGTACGACAGGCTCGCCGTGTAGGTGTTCTGATACTCGGCGTCCAGGCCCAGGCTGATGGCCTTGCGGCCTTCCTCGAAGTTGGCACCTGGGCCGGGCGAGTAACCCGAGACGTCATGGGACCAGGCCACGTTGGGCTTGAGGTTGACCCCGGCGAAGACGTCGTTGTAGTCCCAGATGGCGCGGGCGCGATAACCCCAGGAAGTGGTGGTCGCGTAGCCGTCGTTCTCGCACTTGCGGCTGAGGTTGGCGGTCGAGGTGTCCAGGCCCGAGTTGCCCAGGGTGCTGCCGTTGAGCAGCTCGCAGGTATTGAACGGCCCCGTGGCCGGCAACGGGCCTGGCCCATAGACCGGGTCGCGGCCGTACCGGGCCTTGCTCGAGCTTTCCAGGCCACCGATATGGGTGACGCCGATTTCACCCACCACCGTGAGGCGGCTGGCGCCCATCACCTGGTCGAAGAAGTGCGTGAAGGTGGTCTGGAACTGGGTGATTTCCTTGCGCCGGTAACCATGCAGGTCCTGGCCCGGTGTGCCGGTGAGCACCGAGGCGTTGCTGTACGGTGGTACTCCGATCGGGCCCACGCCGGCGAACAGGATGTCGGTGGTGTTCAACTGCACCGGGGCATTGGGCCGATAGCTCAGCTCGCCGCTCCAGGCCGTACCGGTCGGCAAGGTGGTGGAGAAGCTCAGGCCATACAGGCGGATGTCTTCGGGGTACTCGATGAAGTATTCCGAGTTGCCGGCGACGATCAGCGGCGCAAGGCCGGCGAATGGGCCACCCAGCAAGGCGCGGGCACGGTCGTAGGTCGACTGGGACGCGCCACTGGCGCTGAAGATCGGCGCGCGGCTGTGGTAGTTCATGAAGTAGGCGCCGAACTCGGTATCCAGCGGCTCGAACATGTAGCGGAAGGCGACACCGAACTGGCCGCTGTCACGGGCGTCGCGGTCAGCGCCGCGGCGCACCAGCACACCCTCTTCGTTGATGTCCACGCCCTGGCTGTTGAGGAATGGCACCGCGGTGGGGATCGCCCGGCTGCTGGCCAGCACGCGCAGGTTGTCGGTGCAGCCGTCGGCGACGATGTCCGGCTGGGAGAAGAATGTGCCGCAGTTGTCGACGACGGTCTGGTCCCACTCGATCTGGTAGAACGCCTCGGCCGACAGGTTGTCGGTCAGGCTCTGGGACACATAGAACATGTTGACCGGAATCAGGCCTTCCTTGATTTCCGCGCCTGGACGGCGAAACGCCGCCACGTCGATCGGGTTGACCGCGTTGATACCGCCGCCGATGAAGGTGCTTTCACCCCAACTGATCACCTGCTTGCCCAGGCGCACCGAGCCTGGCTGATCGCCAATGGAGTAGTTGTGGTAGACGAACGCGTCGAGCAGCTCGGCGCCGGACGACTTGGCGCCCTCCTTGCGGTTGGAGTCGCTGATGTCCTTGAACTCGCGGTGTTCGTCCTTGAGTTCGAAGTCGTACCAGTACTTGCCCCGTACGAACACGCCGGTATCGCCGTACTTGAGCTCCAGGTCATGGATACCCTTGAAGATCTTCGAGAAGGTCTCGCCCTTCTTGAAGTTCAGGTGGCCATCGTCGGAGGTCTGGGACAAGCCCTTGCCCCCGTTGTTGGCACCGATCAGGTTCTTGTTCGGGTTGGCCGTCGACCAGCTGGCGCCGATGGAGAGCGAGGAATCGAACTGGCCTTCGATTTCACCGATGTTGAAACTGACACCGAACGCGGGACTTGCGAGCGTGGAAGCGAGGCTGACGGCCAGGGGCAGCTTGGCCCGGCGCCAGAACAGGTTTGCAGATGTCATCGACGCTACTCCATGTACTTTTATTGTTATGGCAGTGAGTCCTTTTCAGAAACGGCCCGAGCGATCGGTGTGCAGGCTTTCGCCCCGGCGCCGCGACTTGCACGCGGCACCTCCCCCATTCCTGAAAATCCCCTGACCCCGACTATAGCCAGCAGGCACAGGTGCTTGATCCCTCTAAAGTGTGATTTGCATGCACCCACTCCGGTGGCGGCCCGCAGGCCACGGCAAGCATGGCGCAATTCTGCCGTTTTACAAGCTCGCAGCCGCTCTGCAATGGGGGCCGCGCGGTAGCCCAGGCGGCCCGTTGGGAAGTCAGAGCGTCGACAGGAATGTGCTGTTGCTGGCTTGCCACTGGAGGATGTCCTGGCGGATGCGCTTCTTGTCGAGCTTGCCGACACTGGTCTTGGGAACTTCGGTAACAATGGCGATCTGGCTGGGGATCGCCCATTTGTTGATATGCCCCTGCTCGACGAACGGCTTGAGGTGCTCCTTGAGCGCCTTGGCGTCGATCGCCTGGCCTTCGCGCAACACCAGCAAGGCGAAAGGCCGCTCGCCCCATTGCGGGTCGGCGATACCGACCACCGCCACTTCGCGCACCGCAGGGTGCCGACTGATCAGGTCCTCCAGGTCCAGGGAGGAGATCCATTCACCGCCGGTCTTGATCACGTCCTTGATGCGATCGCGGATATCGATGTAGCCCATCCCGTCGAGGGTGGCGACATCACCGGTGTGCAGCCAGCCGCCGGCCCAGAGCTCTTCGCTTTTCTGCTTTTCTCCGAAATAGCCCATGGTCAGCCAGGGGGCTCGCAGCACCAGTTCGCCCTGGGTTTCCCCGTCGGCGGGCAGGAAGTTGCCCTCGCTATCGACGATCGCCGCCTCCACCAGCGGTACCGGCACGCCCGCCTTGATCCGGTAGGAGATACGCTCATCCTCGCTGCCGGCCTGCAGTTCGTCGTTCAGGTGGGCGCAGGAGATCAGCGGGCAGGTCTCGGACATGCCGTACGCCGCGGTGAGCTGGATGCCCCGGGCCAGGGCCGCCTCGTACAACGCACGGTTCAGGGCGCTGCCGCCGATGATGATCTTCCAGCCGCCGAAGTGTTCGCCCTGGCCGGCTGGGCAGTTGAGCAGCATCTGCAGGATGGTCGGCACGCAGTGGGAGAAGGTGACCTTTTCCTCGCGCCACAGCTTGAGCAGCATGTCCGGCTCGTAGCGCCCCGGGTAGACCTGCTTGAGGCCGAGCATGGTGGCGGCGTATGGGATGCCCCAGGCATGCACATGGAACATCGGCGTGATGGGCATGTACACGTCGTTGCTGCCCAAGAGGCGCACGCTATCGATGCTGCCGGTCACCGAGGCTTCGGCCAGGGTGTGCAGCACCAGCTGGCGGTGGGTGAAGTACACGCCCTTGGGGTTGCCGGTGGTGCCGGTGGTATAGAAGGTGGTGGCCACCGAATTCTCGTCGAAGTCGGGGAAGTCGTAGCGCGGGCTGGCAGCGGCCAGCAGTTGCTCGTACTCGCCGACCAGGTTGGGCAGGTCGGCGTGCTTGTCGGGGCCGTCGGTCAGCAGCAGCGTCTTGTCCACCGTGGTCAGTTGGCCGGCAATGGCCTGGTAGAGCCCGACGAAGTCGCTGTTGACCAGCACGAAGCGGTCCTCGGCGTGGTTCATGGTGTAGAGGATCTGCTCCGGCGACAGGCGCACGTTGATGGTGTGCACCACCGCACCGATCATCGGGATGGCGAACATGCATTCCAGATAACGGTGGCTATCCCAGTCCATCACCGCCACGGTGTCACCGGCCTTGACCCCGGCCTCGGTCAGCACGTTGGCCAGGCGCGCGATTCGCTCGACCAGCTGCGGGTAGGTCAGGCGCAACTGGTCGCGGTAGACGATTTCGCGGGTCTTTTCGTAGCGCCCGCCCGACATCAGCAGGCGCTTGATCAGCAAGGGGAAGGTATAGGCGCCCTCGGCGGGCTGGATGATACGCGTCTGCAACATGGGTATCCCTTTTTTGCATTGCGGGCCGGAGAAGTCTGGCCGTTACTGTAGAACGGTGACGCACCGGTCAAATCAGCCGAAGGAATGATTTGCCGGGCACAAGGTATGAGTGGCCAGGTGCCGTGTGCTTGACACATCGCCCGCTCGCCGTCAGGTTGATGAACCCCTGTGGGAAATAGCCCAGCCCTTCGGGCTGCGCTGTCGCGAAGAGAATCCATGACTAGCGTGCCGCTTGTGGAAGCGGGCTTGTCCCGCGATTGCCCCCTGCCATCGCGCCTGTATGGCAAGGGCTTCACCCTTGATCGCGGGGCACGCCCGCCCCGACAAAAGGGTACGCGAAACCAGAACCTACCAGCCCCGGAGCCTGCCATGCCCAGCCCGCGTCGCGCCGTATTTCTCGATCACCAGTCCCTGGACCTCGGCGATCTCGACCTCTCGCCGCTGCATGCGCAGTTCGACGACCTTCAGCTGTATGCCTCGACCCGCCCGGAGCAGGTCGCCGAGCGCCTGCAGGGCGCCACCGCGGTGATCAGCAACAAGGTGATGATCGATGCCGCAGCGATGGAAGCCAACCCGCAGTTGCAGTTGATCCTGCTCGCCGCCACCGGCACCAACAATGTCGACCTGGCCACCGCCCGCCTGCGGGGCGTCACGGTGTGCAACTGCCAGGGCTACGGCACGCCCTCGGTGGCCCAGCACACCCTGGCCCTGCTGCTGGCCCTGGCCACGCGCCTGTGCGACTACCGCCAGGCCGTCGCCGATGGCCGCTGGGCTGCGGCCAGCCAGTTCTGCCTGCTGGACTTCCCCATCGTCGAACTGCAGGGCAAGACCCTCGGCTTGCTCGGCCATGGCGAGCTGGGCGGCGCGGTGGCACGCCTGGCCGAAGCCTTCGGCATGCGTGTGCTCAGCGGGCAGATCCCCGGCCGTCCGGCGCGCGCCGAACGTCTGCCACTGGACGAGCTGCTGCCCCAGGTCGATGCGCTGACCCTGCACTGCCCGCTCAACGATCACACCCGCCACATGATCGGCGCCCGCGAACTGGCGCTGCTCAAGCCCGGCGCCCTGGTGGTCAACACCGCCCGCGGCGGGCTGATCGACGAGCAGGCCCTGGCCGATGCCTTGCGCAGCGGCCACCTGGGCGGCGCTGCTACCGACGTGCTGAGCATCGAACCGCCGGTCAACGGCAACCCGCTGTTGCAGGCAGATGTCCCGCGCCTGATCGTTACGCCCCACAACGCCTGGGGCGCGGTAGAGTCGCGCCAGCGCATCGTCGGCCAGTTGAGCGAGAACGCCCAGGCGTTCTTCGCCGGCCAACCACGGCGTGTGGTCGGCTGAAGCCAGGGCCTCTGGTACACTGCGCCACTTTTTCAGGAGACGCCGTCCATGGACCCGCGCAGTGAAGTGTTGCTTCGCCAGGCCGAACTGTTCCAAGGCCCGTTGCTGCTTGCCGGGCTCCCCGCCGACGATCTGCTCGGTCAATTGCCGGGCGCCCACGGCTGGTCCTGGCATGCCGGCGACCAAGCGCTGCTCGACAGCCGTTTCGCCGGCCGCAGCCATTATGGCGTCGAGGTGCCGGACGTCGCGTTCGAGGCCGCCGTGCTGTTCCTGCCCAAGTCCCGCGAGCTGGCCGCCTACCTGCTCAACGCCCTGGCCTCGCGCCTGGCCGGCCGTGACCTGTACCTGGTGGGCGAAAAGCGCGGCGGCATCGAGGGCGCGGCCAAGCAGCTACAGGCGTTCGGCAAGCCGCGCAAGCTCGACAGCGCCCGGCATTGCCAGTTATGGCAAGTGACTGTGGACAACGCCCCCCAGGCCAAACCGTTGGAAAGCCTGGCCGAGCGCTTCGAGCTACCGCTTGCCGACGGCCCGCTGCAGGTGGTCAGCCTGCCCGGCGTGTTCAGCCATGGCCGGTTGGATCGCGGCACCGCCCTCCTGCTCCAGCACCTGGACAACCTGCCGGTCGGTCGCGTGCTGGACTTCGGCTGCGGCGCCGGGGTGCTGGGCGCGACGGTCAAGCGCCGTTACCCACAGAGCCAGGTCACCCTGCTCGACGTAGACGCCTTCGCCGTGGCCAGCAGTCGTCTGACCCTGGCGGCCAACGGCCTGGACGCCGAAGTGATCAGTGGCGACGGTATCGATGCCGCGCCCACCGGGCTGGCTCTGATCTTGAGCAACCCGCCGTTCCATACCGGGGTGCACACCAATTACCAGGCTTCGGAAAATTTGCTGAAAAAATCCGGCGATCACCTGCAAAAAGGCGGTGAAATGCGCCTGGTCGCCAACAGTTTCCTGCGCTACCAGCCGCTCATCGAAGGGGCCTTGGGCAACTGCCGAACCTGCGCCGAGGCGGAGGGCTTCCGCATCTACCAGGCAACACGCGGTTAAAAACAGGGCTTGCCGAAACCCGTTCTGCTAGGCAGAATCCGCACCGTCCTAGGGGAGTAGTCTCCCGCGAGCGCCCAGCTCGCCCGGCACGCGTCAACACACTTGGCCCACAGGCCATGGCGCGTGCGACCCAAGCTCCATAGAGAGCGATCCGCACCGCCGGATCACGGGTTTGACAAGACCTATGACACGCACACCTTACCCGGGGCGGGGAGGTCGTACGTGTCATAGCCGTGTCGGCCCGCCCCCGTAGGAATCCTGATGCTGGAATCGTTGCTCGTCCCCACCGCCATCGTTGCCCTCGCCGAGATCGGCGACAAGACGCAACTGCTTGCACTCATCCTCGCCGCGCGCTTTCGCAAGCCTTGGCCGATCATCGCCGGTATCATCGCCGCCACCCTGGCCAACCATGCCGCCGCCGGTGCCGTAGGCGCCTGGGTCAGCAGTTTCTTCAGCGACACGGTGCTGCACTGGATCCTGGCCGCGAGCTTCGCCGCCACGGCCTTGTGGACCCTGGTACCGGACAAGATGGACGATGACGAGAACAGTGCAGCACGCCGCTTCGGCCCGTTCGTCACGACCCTGATCGCGTTCTTCCTGGCCGAGATCGGCGACAAGACCCAGGTGGCCACGGTCATGCTGGCGGCCCAGTATCCTCACCTGATCATGGTCATCATCGGCACCACCCTGGGCATGCTGATCGCCAACGTACCGGTGGTGTTGGCAGGCAATTTCGCGGCGGAAAAACTGCCGCTGACCCTGATTCGTCGCCTGGCAGCGACGGCGTTCTTCGTGCTGGCCATCGTCGCGGTGTATTCGGCGATGAAGGCCAGCGGTTGGGTCTGAGACCGGGGGCGCTTTGCGCCCCTTTCGCGGCATAAGGCCGCTCCTACAGGATCTTGCGCAACCCTGTAGGAGCGGCCTTGTGCCCCGATGATTACTTCTTCGCCGCCTGGTACAGCGGCATCACCTTCGGAATGGCCGCCTGCAGCGAGGCGATCCGGGTGCTCGATGCCGGGTGGGTGCTCATGAACTCCGGCGGCGCACCGTTCGAGGCCTGGTTCATCTTGTTCCACAGAGTGATCGCGGCATTCGGGTCGTAGCCGGCACGGGCGGCCAATTCCAGGCCGATCAGGTCGGCCTCGTTCTCGTTGGCACGGCTGTTGGGCAGGGTCATGGCGTAGTTCACCACGGTATCGGCCAGGGCCATGCCACCCTGGCCCAGACCGAACAGGGCACCGGCGCCCTGGCGTGCCATTTCCACGCCGTAGGCCTTGGACATCGCCTCGCGACCATGCTCACGCAGGGCGTGGGCGATTTCGTGGCCCAGCACCGCGGCGATCTCGGCGTCGGTGAGCTTGAGCTGGTCCATCAGGCCGGTATAGAAGATGATCTTGCCGCCTGGGCCGCAGTTGGCATTGAGCTCGTCGCTCTTGATCAGGTTGACCTCCCAGTTCCATTGCGCGGCGTCGGGCCGGAACTTCGGCGCCTGGGCGATCAGCCGGTCGGCGATGGCCTGGATGCGCTTGGCCTTGGCGCTGGTCTTGTCCAGTTCACCCTTGGTCGACGCCTCGCTGAGGGTCTGCTGGTAGGACTGGGCATACATCTGGTTGACCTGGTCGGTCGAGAGCATGCTGAACATGTACTGCTGGCGGTCGACGCCCACGGCGCCACCGCTGGTGGTATTCACCGCCTGGCAACCGGCCAGCAGGATACTGGTGCCCAGCAGGCTGGCAACGAATGATCTACGCATGAAAACACTCCCTTTCTACATGCCGCGTATCCTAGGCCGAGTCGCCTGGCGTCGCCAGAGCCGCAAGGAAGATTTATCCGCGTCCCCTCATGCTTTGGGATTACCCCGCCGATAACCTCGGGTAACGACCCTCCTGAGTGCGCGGTGCCCCATGAAGTTCAAGTCGATCCAGTTTTCCGTGGCAGCCCTTGCCGGCGCCATCGTGTTGAGCATTGTCGCGGCCCTGGTGCTGTACGCCGTGTATTCCGGCGAACGCACCCAGGCGCTGGTGCAGGAGCGCACCCGCCAGCAGTTCGAGAGCGTGATCGAACAACGCCTGGCCGCCCTCGCCCGCACCCAGGTCAGCGAGATCCAGCGCGGTCTCGAGGCCCCCCTGCTGATCGCCCGCAGCCTGGCCACCAGCAATGCGATGATCGGCATGCAAGGCGCAGATGGCCAGCCGCTGATGCGCATCGACCGCGAACACCTGGCCAACCAGCTCAAGCGCACCGTGGAGGTCAACCCGACGGTGCTCGGCGCCTACCTGGGCTGGGAGCCCAACGCCCTGGACCACGACGATGCGCGCTATGTCGGCAGCAGCCTGGTGGGCGTCGACGGCGCCACCGGCCGCTTCCTGCCCTGGTGGTTCCGCAATGGCGATGGCAGCCTCGGCCAGGACAAACTGATCGATGTCGACAACCACACCGTGCTGGCCACCGGCGTGCGTGCCAGTGAGTACTACCTGTGTCCCAAGGAGTCGAAGAAGGCCTGCGTGATCGACCCGGCGCCGTACAAGGTCGGCGACAAGACCGTCATGCTCGCCTCCTTCGTCGAACCGATCCTGGTCAATGGCCAGTTCCAGGGCATCGCCGGGGCCGACCTGTCGGTGGACTTCATCCAGGACCTGCTCAATGCCGCCGACCAGCAGCTGTACGGGGGCGCCGGCGAACTGGCCCTGGTGTCGAGCAATGGCCGCCTGGTGGCCTATACCCGCGACCCGTCCAAGTTCGGCGAAAAGGCCGATGACGTGCTCGACGCCGAACAGGCCGGCACGCTGAAAAACCTCAGCGGCGAAGACCTGCACTACGAAGTCGACGAGGCCAAGGACCGCATCGAGCTGTACCTGCCGTTCCGGGTCGCCAATACGGCCGCGCGCTGGTCTTTGCTGCTGGAGTTGCCGTTGAGCACCGTCATGGCCGACGTGCACAAATTGCAGCAGGACCTGGCCGAGCAACGCCGTACCGACATCACCGGCATGACCCTTGTGGGCCTGGGCATCGCCGCCGTCGGCCTGCTGGTGATCTGGTTGCTGGCCCACGGCATCGCCCGCCCGCTGCGCCAGATGGTGACCATGCTCGATGACATCGCCCAGGGCGAAGGCGACCTGACCCGTCGCCTGCATAGCGACCGCGCCGACGAACTGGGCGCCATCGCCAAGGGCTTCAACACCTTCCTGGCCAAGCTGCAGGCAATGATCAGCCAGGTGGTGGGCTCGGTGCAGAAGGTCAGCGATTCATCGGAGCACACCGCCGACATCGCCATCCGCACCAACCAGGGTGTGCACAAGCAGATGGCCGAGATCGACCAGGTGGCCACCGCGGTGCAGGAAATGACCGCCACCGCCCAGGACGTGGCACGCAACGCCACCCATGCCGCCCAGGCCGCGAACAACGCCGACCAGGCCGCCAACCAGGGCCTGCTGATCGTGCGCGACACCTCCCATTCGATCAGTGCCCTGGCCACCGAGATCGGCCGTGCGGTCACCGTGGTGCAGACCCTGGCCCGCGACAGCGAGAACATCAATGCCATCCTGGTGGCGATCCGCGCCATCGCCGAGCAGACCAACCTGCTGGCGCTCAATGCCGCCATCGAAGCCGCCCGTGCCGGCGAACAGGGCCGAGGTTTCGCGGTGGTCGCCGACGAGGTGCGCAACCTGGCGCAGAAGACCCAGCAGGCTACCGAAGAGATCCAGCAGATGATCCAGCAGCTGCAGCAGGGTACCCGCGAAGTGGTCCGGGTGATGGAAGACAGCCAAGGCAAGACCGACGACAGCGTGCAGCAGGCCAGCCGCGCCGCCGAAGCACTGGAAAGCATCACCCAGGCGGTGTCGGTGATCAACGACATGAACACCCAGATCGCCAGCGCTGCCGAACAGCAGAGTGCAGTGGCCGAGGACATCAACCGCAACGTCATCAATATCGGCCAGGTAGCCGGTGAGGTGGCCGGCGGTGCGGACGAGTCCAGCCAGGCCAGTGCCGAGCTGACCAAGCTGGCCGAGCAGCAGCGCCGGTTGATCAATCAGTTCCGCGTCTGAAGCCTTATAGCTGCTGGGCTGCTATGCAGCCCAATCGCGGGACAAGCCCGCTCCCACACCCAAGGGAGGCGCTGTACCTGCGGGAGCTGACTTGCCGGCGATGGGGCTGCCTTGCAGCCCAATCGCAGGCCCCCCCCACATCCAAACACGGCGTTGTACAAGGAGCGGGCTTGTCCCGCGATTGGGGCGCAAAGCGCCCCCATCAAGCGGGAGTCAGGCACTCCGGTCCATCGAGCTTCGGATCATTGACGAAATGCGCCAGCGCCCGCTCGCGCAATGCCGCGGGCCGACTGGCCAACAGCTCGTGCAAGCGCGCCAGCGGTGTATCTGGGTCGAGCCAGGCCGCCTGCCCCGCCTCGTCGAGGATCAACGGCCGGCGCTGGTTCATCGCCGCCTGGGTCACCACAGCGCAACTCAGCCACACCTGATCCTGCACCGGATACGCCTCCCATACCCCGGCGAAGAACAGCGATGCCCCCTCCCCCGGCGTAAGCCAGTACGGGCGCTTGCGCACGTTGCCGCGCCATTCGTAGAAGCCGTTGGCCGGCATCAGACAGCGTCGCTGGCGAAAGGCGTCGCGGAACATCGGCTGCTCGGCCAAGGTTTCGGCGCGGGCCTGGGCCGGGGTGCGGGAAAGGTCGGTGAGCCACGCCGGCGTCAGCCCCCAGCGCGCCCGGGCTAGCTGCAGCTGGCCGTCGAGCTGGCGCTGGATCAGCACCGAAGCGCCTGGGGCGATGTTCCATTGCGCCTGCTGGTCGGCGGGGTAGCCCGGCAAGGCGGCAAAGGCCGCAGACCAGCGAAACAGGGCGTAGCGTCCACACATGGCGATAAAAAACTCAACAGATCAGGGTTCCGGGATAACTCTCCGGTTCGTCGCCGGCAAGTGGCAGGGCGGCATTGTACGCATCGATCAGCTGCCGTGCGTACCCGGCCTGTTCATCGGGCACCGCCAGGCCCAGCAACCCCTGCATCGGCAATTCACCCACGCCGCCGACCAGGTCGCGCCCCACCAGGTGCACTTCGACGCCTTCGCTGGCGAGCATGCCCACCAACAATTGCGCCTCCATCAGGCTTTCCGGCTCGTAGATCCGTTTCATCAAGCGTCATCCTCGCGTCGTGCTTCGAGCATCCATTCGTCACCATGCACCTGCAGAATGAACACGATGGGCTGGCAACAGACCTGGCAGTCCTCGGTATAGACCTGGTCGCCACCGGAAATGTCCACGGTGGTCTCCACCGTTTCGCCGCAATAGGGACAACGATAGAAGTCGATCTCCAGCATCGCGGCCTCCGCGCTGACTTATGCGTATAATTGCCGGTCTGTTTACAGGGCCTGCGTGTGTCCGAGCCGTTTTTCGGGCCCCACCCCTACTTATTACCCTAGCCGTTTCCAACAAGAGAGCATGATGGGCGAATTCGATGCCATCCGACCGTACGACGACGCTGAGGTGCCTGCTGTCCTGGCACGCCTGCTCAGCGACCCGGCATTCCTGGATATCCTCACCCACTTCCGCTTCCCGCGCGCGGCCGGTGCCTTCGGCTGGCTGCTCAAGCCGCTGATCGCCCGCCGCCTGCGCAAGGAGTTCGCCGGCGTCAAATGCGTCTCGACCCTGCAGGACAAGGTCGAGTACTACGTCGACCAGACCATCGAGCGGGCCACCGACGGCGTGACCTATTCGGGCGTCGAACAGCTCAAGTCGGGCGCCGCCTACCTGTTCCTGGCCAACCACCGGGACATCGTCATGGACCCGGCCTTCGTCAACTACGCGGTGTACCACGCCGGCCTGCCGACGCCACGCATCGCCATCGGCGATAACCTGCTACAAAAGCCCTTCGTCAGCGACATGATGCGCCTGAACAAGAGCTTCATCGTGCATCGCTCGCTGAGCGGTCGCCGGGAGAAGCTGGCCGCCTACCAGCTGTTGTCGGCCTACATCAACCACTCGATACGCAACGATTGCGTATCGATCTGGATCGCCCAGGCCGAAGGGCGGGCCAAGGACGGCGACGACCGTACCGATTCGGCGATCCTCAAGATGTTCCACATGAGCCGCAAGGACGAGCCGTTCGGCGCAGTGATCCAGGGCCTGAACCTGATCCCGGTGTCGATCAGCTACGAGTACGACCCTTGCGACCTGGCCAAGGCCCGGGAGTTGTACATCCGCGCCACCACCGGCACCTACAAGAAGGCGCCCGGCGAAGACGACAACAGCATTGCCCAGGGCATCACCGGCTACAAAGGCCGCGTGCACATCAACTTCGCGCCCCCGGTGACCGAGTACTACGAGGATACCAAGCAACTGGCACAGGAAATCGACCGGCAGATCCTCGGCGGCTACCGCCTGTTCCCGGTGCATTACCTGGCATATGAGATGTGGAGCGAGGCGGACCCGGCCTTGCAGGTGCCGAGTGCGCAGAAGCTGTTCCCGGCCGAGGAGTTGGCCAAGGCCAAGGAAGAATGGCAGCGCCGCCTGGACGCCTGCCCGACCGAGCAGCAACCGTACCTGGTGCAGCAGTACGCGACGCCGGTACGCAACCAGTATCAGGTCAAGGCACAAAGCCCCGTCGCCTGACACGCTTGCCGTGGGTGCGGGCCTGCCCGCCCCACAGGCTTATCGGCTGTTCAGATCCAGGTGCTGAACCAGGACAGCAGCAGCGCCATGGCCAGGCAGGAAAACCCGAGGATGTAGTAATAGCGCGGCACGCGCTGGCCGAAAGTATCGACCATCACCTCGTCACTCACCACACGCTCACGCACCACTGCCTCGCGCCGCCGGGCACTGTGCAGCAACATGCCGCCTGGGCAGGTGATCAGCAGGGCAAGCAGGTTGATCAACTTGGCTGGATGGGCGGCCAGGAATCCCCAGAGCACTTGCAAGGACATCGCAACAACCTCGGTAATCTGAAAGAACGACAGCGGAGGCCGGCATTCTACCCAAGCCCGCCCCTGGCGCTCGGGTTTTGCGACCAGCTGTCATTAATTTCATCTGTCACACGCTCGTCATGAGGAGACGCCACTCTGTCGGCCTTTTCTTACAACGGAGCTAGACATGCTGCACGCCGAAAACCAGGACCGCCTCTATCTCGTCACCCAGAGCGATGAACAGCAGGCGCTGATCGACGGCTTCGCCATCAACGTCCAGGATCAGCAGTGGCTGGTCTACTGCGCCTTGGGCGGCCACGCCCACCAGGACCTGCCGGAAGTCGACCCGCACACCGGCCTTAGCGTGATCGATTTCCACATCGCCGCAGCCTGACGCTCCCGTAGAAGCGGCCTCGCGCCGCGAAAGAGCTGCAAAGCAGCCCCGACGATCACAGACAGAACGCACAAAAAAGCCCGCCGTCGGATGACCGAGCAGCGGGCTTTTTATTGGCGCGTATCGCTTACTCGCCCAGCACCTGACCGATGGTCGGGTCCTTGAACAGGCGGGTCAGCGCATCGCTGAGCACGTCACCCACCAGCTTGGTGTTGGTTTCCTGGTTCGGCGCCATGCCGAAGCGCTGGTCCAGGGAGGCGCCGTAGCGGCCGCTGTAGCGGCGGTTGGCGTTGGACACGTCGGCACGGAAGGTGGCGCCGATGGTGGCTTCGGTCACGTACAGGTTGTCCTTGGGCGACTGGTACTTGAGCTCGGCCAGGGTCACGGTCAGTTGCGGGGCGTTGTAGGCGTTAGGCGTCGGGGTGAAGCCGAGCAGGCGCACCGCCGCTTCGGCCTGGGCCTGCAGCTTGGGCACGATGTCGTTGCCACTGACGCTGATGGTGCTGGTTTCAGGGTACATGCCACCGCGGGTACCCAGGGACTGCGAAGCACGCCCGTCGACCACCTTGACCACCACCGGCTGGCCACGACCGACCGGGTTGAGCTGGGCGGTGAGCTTGGGTTGCGGGCTGAGTTGTTGCGGGCTGTGGGCACAACCGACCAGGCTCAGGCTGGCCACCGCGATCAAACCGAACAACAGTCGTTGCAACATGCGCGTTTCTCCAGAAAATGCGGCAAAGGCCCACAGTATACCCAGTCGCGCGCGAACCAGTCATCGGAGCGGGCACGCTGTCACATTGGTTTCATGCCTTGCACCGTATCCTGTGCCCAGACCGAACGAACAGGATCGCTCGCCATGGCCTCGCTCTGGAACCTGCTTTTCCCCCGCCCCCGCCGGAACACCTACGCCCGCCTCGACGCCGACGGCAGATGCCTTGGTTTCATGCACTGCACCCGGCTACCCGCCAGCAGCGGCTGGGTCCAGGTCAGCGAAGCGCAGCTGGGCTGGCTGGGCCAACCGCTACCGGCCAGCGCCCGGGTTTGCGCACGCGCAAGCCGTCGCTGGCAGCAACGCACCCTGCCAGCCTGACAAACGCAGCAATAAAAAGCCATTAAGCGCACCTTTCTGCCCGCGACATCGTTATAATCTCCCCCCGATTATAAGGACGTCTCCTGATCGGGCCCCGCATCGCCGTTGACCACGGCACCTTCGACGCTTCGCCCACAGAGAGCCTTCCACTCAGGTCTTGCATCGGCTGTCGTGCCTGCTGTTCCCGGCCTTCGCACTGCATGAACCTGTGGGTTGCCATCGCGCAGTCCCTTTTGAGGTTCACGTTCCAAAAGAACGTGAAAAAACGGGTTTTTCAAACTTCACAAGAGTGTGGCGAGCAAAATGAACAGTCTGGCATGTGCAAAAGCGACAGATGCGTCCCGAACAGCCTCGAACAGACGACAACAGCCTGCATCCTCGATGGGGTGCTGAGGCCGGTCCATACCGCACGGCGGATACCTTGACCATAAGTCGCATTGCCGCACCCGTGGCAAACGGCGTTCAATATGTGAACACCAAGACTGAGTTGGCAGTGTCCGCGGAAGTGGCAAGAACTGCGAAGAGTCGGACATGGCGATCCTGGCCACCCCAGTGATCCTATGCTGTCAATTAGGTGCTGTAGATTGTGGAGACGCGTTAAATGGCGCAGAACGAATCGGTTGATGTAGTACTGGTAGGCGCGGGCATCATGAGTGCCACCCTGGCCGTACTGCTCAAGGAACTCGACCCGACGATCAAGCTGGAGGTCGTCGAGGCGATGGACTCCGGTGCCGCGGAAAGTTCCAACCCTTGGAACAACGCAGGGACGGGCCACGCTGGCCTGTGCGAGCTGAACTATACGCCCCAGGCCGCCGATGGCAGCATCGACATCAAGAAGGCCGTGCACATCAATACCCAGTTCGAGGTGTCCCGCCAGTTCTGGGCCTACCTCATTCGCAAGGGCGGCTTCGGCTCGCCGCGCGCCTTCATCAACCCGGTGCCGCACCTGAGCTACGTCGAAGGCGACAAGGGTGTTGCGTTCCTCAAGAAGCGCTTCGAGCTGCTCAAGCAGCATCACGCCTTCGCCGAGATGGAATACACCGAAGACAAGGCCGTGATGAACGAGTGGATGCCGCTGATGATGCCAGGCCGCCCGGCCGACCAGCACATCGCCGCCACCCGCGTGATCAAGGGTACCGACGTCAACTTCGGCGCCCTGACCAACAAGCTGCTCAAGCAACTGGGCAACAGCCCGGACGCTCAGGTCAAGTACAGCAAGAAGGTCGTCGGCCTGCGTCGCAACGGCAGCGGCTGGACCGTCAGCATCAAGGACGTCAACAGCGGCGGTAGCCGTGAAGTCGACGCCCGCTTCGTGTTCCTCGGCGCCGGCGGCGCGGCCTTGCCGCTGCTGCAGATGTCCGGCATCCCCGAGAGCAAGGGCTTCGGCGGCTTCCCGGTCAGCGGCCAGTGGCTGCGCTGCGACAACCCGGAAATCGTCAAGCAGCACCAGGCCAAGGTCTACAGCCAGGCCGCGGTCGGCGCACCGCCCATGTCGGTCCCGCACCTCGACACCCGCGTAGTGGACGGCAAGAAGTCCCTGTTGTTCGGCCCGTACGCAGGCTTCACCACCAAGTTCCTCAAGCATGGCTCCCTGCTCGACCTGCCGCTGTCGGTGCGCATGGGCAACATCGGCCCGATGCTGGCCGTGGCCCGCGACAACATGGACCTGACCAAGTACCTGGTCAGCGAAGTGATGCAGTCGATGGAACAGCGCCTGGAGTCCCTGCGCCGCTTCTACCCTGAAGCCAAGGCAGAGGACTGGCGCCTGGAAGTCGCCGGCCAGCGCGTGCAGATCATCAAGAAGGACCCGAAGAAGGGCGGTATCCTGCAGTTCGGTACCGAACTGGTCGCGGCCCAGGATGGCAGCCTCGCGGCGCTGCTCGGCGCCTCGCCAGGGGCCTCGGTGACCGTGTCGATCATGCTCGAGCTGATCGAACGCTGCTTCCCCGAGCAGGCCAAAGGTGCCTGGGCCGCCAAGCTCAAGGAGATCTTCCCGGCCCGCGAAAAGGTCCTGGCCACCGACGCTGCGCTCTATCACAAGATCAGCGCGCAGAACGACGAAGCGCTGGAAATGGTCGAGGACAGCAGCCCGGCGCAGCAAAACTACGCCTGAGTCGGCCTGTAACGAAAAAACGCCCTTCGGGGTAATGCCAGTCAGTTAAGCCTTATCGGCTGCACTTGGGGCTGCTACGCAGCCCATCGCCGGGGAGCCCGCGCCCCCCCGGGCCCGGGTCTTGTGGGGGGCCGCGTGCCGGCGGTGGGGGG